>JALVBM010000298.1 GCA_027010665.1 Chromatiales bacterium | reverse complement strand
CACGATGAATGCCCGTGCGATCCCGGACGATCCCCGCCTGCAACGGCTCGATGCCTGGCTGCGCGACGCGCTCGGATGGCGCGACTTCCGCCTGTCACCGGCCTCGGCCGATGCCAGTTTCCGCCGCTATTTCCGCGCCCGCCTGCCCGACGGACAGACCCGCATCGTCATGGACGCCCCGCCCGATCGCGAGGACACCGCGCCTTTCCGGCGGATTTCCGCCCTGCTCGCCGGCATGGGCCTGCACGTGCCCGAGGTACTCGCGGCCGATGCGGAGCAGGGCTTTCTGCTGTTGACCGATCTCGGCACCGAAACCTACCTGCCGGCGCTGAACGCGGATACGGTGGAGCGCCTGTACGGCGATGCCCTCGATGCGCTGCTGACGCTCCAGCGCCATGGCCCGGCCGAACTGCCGCCCTACGATCGCGCCCTGCTGCTGCAGGAGATGGCCCTGTTCCGGGACTGGTACCTGGAGACCCATCTGGGGCTGGTCCTGAGCGAAGGCGAAAGGCAGATGCTCGCTGCCGGCTTCGATGCCCTGGCGTCGAGCGCTCTCGAGCAGCCCACGGTCATCGTCCATCGCGACTACCATTCCCGCAACCTGATGATCAGCGAACCCAACCCCGGGATCCTCGACTTCCAGGATGCGGTGATGGGGCCGGTCACCTACGATCTCGTCTCCCTGCTGCGCGACTGTTACATCGCCTGGCCCCGCGAGCGGGTGGAAGCCTGGGTGCGCGATCATCACCGCCGGGCCCGCGAGCAGGGCATTCTCGGGGACGTCGATTTCAACACCTTCCTGGCCTGGTTCGATCGCATGGGCATCCAGCGCCACCTCAAGGCCACCGGCATCTTCGCCCGTCTCAACCACCGCGACGGCAAGCCCGGCTACCTCGACGACATCCCCCGCACCCTCGCCTACGTGTGCGACGTCGCCCCCCGCTACCCCGACCTGGCCGACTTCACCACCTTCCTCGAAACCCGCGTCTTCCCCATACTCGAGGAACCCTCGGCATGAACACGTTGCTGCAAGGTTTCCCCGGAAAGCATTCGGTGGTACATCCCCGCTGTTCCTCGGCTCGGGCATCCTGCTTCGCTCTACCTCCTGCATCCCTGCAGTCGTCGTCCCTAGTTCCTAGTCCCTCGCCACTAACATGTTCGTCATGATCCTCGCCGCCGGTCGCGGCGAACGCATGCGGCCGCTCACCGATACCACGCCCAAGCCGCTGCTGGCGGTTGGCGGCCGGCCGCTCATCGAGTGGCATCTGCAGGCCCTGGCCGAGGCCGGCTTTCGCGACGTGGTCATCAATCACGCCTGGCTCGGCGCGCAAATCGAGCAGCGTCTGGGCAACGGGGAACGCTTCGGCCTGCGCATCCGCTATTCCCCGGAACCGGCCGGCGCGCTCGAGACCGCCGGTGGCATCGTCAACGCCCTGCCGCTGCTGGGGGACGGGCCCTTTGCGGTCATCAACGGCGACATCTGGACCGACTATCCGCTGGCGCAACTGCCCCGGTCGCTGGGCGAGGATCTGGCCCATCTGGTGCTGGTGGACAATCCGCCCCATCATCCGCAGGGCGACTTCGCCTTGCAGGGCGGGCGGGTCGTGGCCGATGCCGAACCCCGGCTGACCTTCAGCGGCATCGGTGTCTATGCGCCGCAACTGTTCGCCGGTCTCGAACCGGGGGTGCGACCGCTGGCGCCGCTGCTGCGGGCGGCGATGGCGGAACGACGCGTGGGCGGCGAGCACTACCGGGGCCGCTGGTTCGACATCGGCACGCCCGAACGGCTGGCGGAACTGGATCGGCAGTTGCGCCGGGAACCGGGAGAGAAACATGGGTGAGGAGATCCGCCAGAGCCGCTTCCGCGAGGACGACTATGCGCGCTTTCGCCAGCGTCTGGAGGCCGAGACGGCGGCGCTTGCGCGCTGGTTCGCGGAAGATCGCTTTGCCGACACCGAACCGGTGGCCGGCTTCGAACTCGAGGCCTGGCTGCTGGACGAGCACCTGCGCCCGGCGCCCCGCAACGCCGAGTTTCTGGCGCGCCTCGACGATCCCATGGCCAGCCCGGAACTGGCCAGCTTCAACTTCGAGGTCAACGGCACGCCCCAGCCGTTGCACGATCATGCCCTGTCGGCCATGCACGGCGAGCTGGCGCGCACCTGGCAGCGTTGCCGCACCGCCGCCGAGGCCCTGGGCTGCCGCATCGCCATGATCGGCATTCTGCCCACCGCGCAGAACGAGGACTTCACCTTGGCCAACATGTCGCAGATGGCCCGCTACCGGGCCCTGAACCGCGAAGTGGTGCGGTTGCGCCGGGGCCGGCCACTGGTGCTGGACATCAACGGTGTCGAGCATCTGCGGGTCACCCATCGCGACGTGATGCTAGAGTCGGCCGCGACCTCCTTCCAGATCCATCTGCAACTGGATCCGGCACAGGCGGTGCGCATCTACAACGCCAGCGTGATCGCCTCGGCGCCGATGGTGGCCATCGCCGCCAATTCGCCCTTCCTGTTCGGCAAGGAACTGTGGGACGAGACCCGTATTCCCGTGTTCGAACAGTCTGTGGCCGTGGGCGGCTACGCGGGCGCCCGTTTCGGTCCCATCCGCCGGGTGACCTTCGGCAGCGGCTACGTGCGCCGCTCGCTGATGGAGGTGTTCGAGGAGAACCTGCAGCATTATCCCGTTCTGCTGCCGGAAGATTTCGGTGAGGATCCGCAGTTGCATCATCTGCGCCTGCACAACGGCACCATCTGGCGCTGGAATCGTCCGCTGGTCGGTTTCGATGCCGCGGGGCGGCCGCATCTGCGCATCGAACACCGGGTCGTGCCGGCCGGGCCGAGCATCATCGATGCCATGGCCAACGCCGCCTTCTACTACGGACTGGTCACCAGCCTGGCGGGCGAAGCGGTACCGCCCGAATCGCGCCTGCCCTTCAACCAGGCGCGGGACAATTTCTACAGCGCCGCCCGCCACGGCCTGCGCGC
>JALVBM010000297.1 GCA_027010665.1 Chromatiales bacterium | reverse complement strand
ATTGCGTAAAGCGCCTGCGCAAGAGGCCCGAAAGCATTGACCAGCGGACGCCCGGTAAATGCCGGGCCGGGGTAGCTGGCGGGTCTGTCGACGACATCTCTGGCGCCAGCCAGCATCATTCCTATGACCAGATCGTCTGAGAGACCCAGGTTTGTCGACAGGTATTCGGTGATAATGTTTGAGCCAATGATACCCTGCCAGGTATTCGCGGCAATACCGGCGACAAAGGGGGCAGAGAAAGATGTTCCGCTACTTTGTACAACAGCAGGCGTTGAAAGGATACCGCTGCTGTCGATGTTAGGTGTGTAGTAAGAAAATGGGGCATAGATGTCTACCGAATCGATGCCGGGCATCTGCAGGAACACGAGTCCGATAATGTCGTCCAGGAGGTCGACTCCGCTATAAGTGCTCGTATCATCCGTCCCATAATTCGAGCTGGGATGGACGGCAATTCGCCCGGTCGGCAGCGAGTCGTTGTTCCATAGTGTTCCGCCGACGCAAATTACGCCTGAGGATTCACAGGGAATCCAGACCGTTTCTTCCCAGCAGGGGGCTCCTACGATTGGAACGCAATCTATTGCATCAACATTAATCCCTCTTCCCCTGGCGTCGCCATTGCCTGCGGCTGCAAAAGGCAGGACGCCAGCAACGCGCATATAGATGAAGAGCGGATCGGTTATGAGGCTAATGGCAGAGCCAAGTACTGCCGGGGCATCATAAGCGCCGCTGAAGTTGAGGATGTGCAGCTTGTCCAGAGGGTTGGCAGCGCGAACAATTTCGTAAAGGACGTTGCCAATATATTCGAACAAATCAAGCGTCGAACCAACTACATCGCCGCTTAAACCCCAGCCGATCAGGCGGTAACGATTTACGACAAATGCCGCAGGCCCGACAATTCCTCGACGGTTGTCACCATTGGCGGCCAGCACCGCTGCCACAGCCGCGCCGTGCCAGAAACAATCTGATCGGCTTACACCGCAACCCATGGCATTTCGCTGATCTTCGTTGGCGATATTCAGGCTAATACCGGGCGGATAATCGGATATGGAAGGATCACTTCGAAATCCGCCGTCAAAGACTGATATGTTGACGTTTCTGTCGAGAATTCCGGTATTTTCAAGCAACGCCCAGGCGCCAACGACATTGATGTCGAGTTCTCCGCCCGGCCGCATGTACTCCCATTCAAAGGCGTTTGGTGTATAACCTGCTGCAACGGGACCACTGTTAGATTCCATCACATAACCATCCGTGGCGATTTCTTCGGCACCTTTCAGGAGTTGGTTGAAGATAATCGTGACTTCGTCATTCGTCTCGGACGCCACGACATACAATGCCTTGATGAGATCTTCGCTCGACACGGTGATGTCACCGGTGGCGACGGGGCTGTAATCCTGAAGTTTGTTTGCGAGATCTTGCAGGTCTATTTTTGTTATATCGATGGTAGCGAGATCGATTTTCAAAACATAGATATTGCGCACCAGACCGTCGAATTGCCTAAAATCGACCTGACCGGCCAGGGAGCCGCCCCATCGGTCGGCAATTTGTTGAGCAGTTGCCCGATCTCGAGCGGCAACCAAAAACTCGCCAACAATGACGTCAATCGCCTGGGAATCGCCAAATTTCAGGACACCGATTTCCCTGTTCAGCGGTTGAGAGAATGTGGGTGGTGTTAGAGTGCGGTCAAGGCTGACTCTGGGCGGAGGCAGCTTCTTCATGCATTTGACGCGAATGTCCCGAACATTCGCCAGCCCAACATACATGTATTGTTCGACTGCGGCCTTTCTCGAAAAGAAACAGACTTTACCATTGGGCGGATTTTCTATGCGCACCCTCAACATGGAATTCCGTGGGATGCCCTCGAATGTCGTGGATTTGTCGCCGGTTGCAAGGCGAACCGTCTTGCCGCTTGTTGCAAAAACCAAATCGACGGTCTCGTTGTTCTCCAGACCTTCAATGATGACTTCAGCGCTTCGCGGGTTTGAGACGTCCTGTTGCAATGTGTTTCCTGGCTGGTTCTGGCTTCCGGAACCACCGCATGATGCTGCAGTCAAGGCAAACAGTGCGGTCTGAAATAATGCGATGAGACGAGTATGCCTGTTCCTTTTCATAATTCAGCTCCTTTTAAATGCTTAAAATAACCACCGCATCGTGTTTTCGGTATGTTGGTCAATTACCTCAATTGTGCAGCGAATACCCCAAAGCTTGTTGTATTTATGCGCTCCCCAACAATTACGGTCTGACCGCTGGCTCGTTGAAAAACTCTTTGGAAGGCGAAAAAGTCATTACTGGAAAATTGCAGGTAAGATTCGTTGCTGATATCCCCCTGGCCGTCAAGTTTCCAGATTGCAAGCTTTTCCGGGAACAGCCCTTCCTTGCCGACCAGCAGAATCGCGTTTTCTGACGGCAAATAAGCCATATCAAATATCGAACGAGCTGTGCCATTGCTGGCATGCAGGAGTCGAGTGCCGTTCTCGGCAAAGTTTGTGTCGAAGTTCCATGAGCCGCTGGAGCTGGTGAGTTTGCTGACGAATCCATCTGTAGAGATGGTTGTATTGGCGCTATAGCCAACCAACAAAAGCGTGTCATCGGGGAGCGTTATGATTTCTGTCAGAACATCTCCGCCGCCACCACCGGCGATGTCATGAAGGACCAGTTCTCCGCCTGCACCGGTAGATGGAAAGTCCATGTCCGGTTGTCCTTGTTCGTCCAAGCGTAAAATGATTACATCACCTAATGAGTTAGAAGAAACTCTGTTGTCGGCCGTGACGCCGACAAACAGTTTCCCGTCGCTGGTTTGCGCCAACGATACGGCATTGCTGTCTTCCCCTGCGTCGTATGTAAAAACGCCATTATTGGCGTAGAACGTATCTAGGCCCCAAAAGCCAAAGACAGAAACAAGTCGCCAGATAGCTACTTCTGAACCAAAACGATCATTTGTTGTATAACCAGCTACGAAAATCTCACCGCTACTCCCAACAAATACGTCGAAACCTTCAGCGTCACCTTCAGAAGAACCGTCACCATCACTGTCCGGGTCGGAGAATTCAAATGCCCCGTCGCCCGATGAAATGATGTTGCTGTCAAAGCTCGTATCCGGGAGGCCGGTTGCGGCATCAAATCGCCAAATCTGCATGTCGCGAAACCCGGCGCTGTTCTCAATGTAACCCGTAACGTAAACTGCGGTTGCGCTGTTGTTTAGGGTCAGAGCGTTACCGACAGTGGTTTCTGTCTCGGGTCCTAGCCAATAACCGTCCTTCACACCATCGCTGTTATAATCGACGCCAAATGTCGTATCCAGTTCGCCAGATGCGTCAAGTCTCAATAGCAGCATCCGTTCCCTTGCGGCGTTGAAATCGTAGAAATAACCTGTGAAATATATGCGACCGGAACCATCAAGCACTGCGTCACGAACCCGGAAGGTATTTCCGAATGTTGAAGGATCGGAAGCATAATGAACTATCCATCCATCCCGCACGCCATCCCCATCGTTGTCTTTGCCAAAATCGGGATCCAGACTCCCTATTTCAGCGATACCCGAAGTGGTCCCTGTACTGTCGTCACCCCCGACTGAACTGCCGCCAGATCCACCACAACCAACCAGTTGGAATATAAGTATAAAAAGTGTAAGAATAGTTTTCCCATGGATTCGCATCGATCACTCTCCCTTGATTTCTGATTCCTGATCCGTTCAGCAAAAAAACTACAAGACTTCGAAAAATCTGCAATCCATAAATTTGCGTAATAAAAATTTCTGATTCGCATATACCCTGACGGCTCCGGCTCAGATAGACGTTTAACTAACCAGTGATTTGCGAACATTCGTATTCGTCCGGAAACAAAGTTTGCAATTCCGACATCTTCTGTAACCAAAGACAGGGATGACAGTCTCCCCGGGATGGCCGATACTCATGGACAAGACCGGCGCAGGGAGCTCCGGATAACAACGAACGCAGTATCACGGTCTGGAGGTGAATCATGCGCAACCCTGTCCGGCGCGGGTTTGCGTGGGTTTTGCTGTTCCTCGTTGTCTTGCCAGCCGCACTGGCCGAGACGCCGCCCACCGTCCATTTCGGCATCCTTTCCATCGCACCGCCCTCGCGCATCTATCGCAATTGGCAGCCCTTCGCCGATTATCTGGCCGCCGAGCTGGGGCGACCGGTCAGCATCGTGGTGCCCCGGGGATTCGGCAGGCTGCGCGATGCGGTGGAAGCCGGCGAGGTAGATTTCTTCTATGCCAACTCCCATGTCTTCTACCGGCTCAAGCAGGCCGGCAAGGCCATTGGCCTGGCGCAGATGCAGAACATCGACGGCAAGGTGACCAGCCGCAGCGAGATCTTCGTGCGCCGGGACTCCGGCATCGATGACATCGCCGATCTCAAGGGACGGACCATGGCGTTCGTCAGTCCGCTCGGTGCCGGCGGTTATCTGGCGCCGCGGGCCTACCTGCAAAAGGTCGGACTCGAAACCGGCAAGGATGTGAAACCGGTGTTCACCAAAAACCTGTCCAACTCCATTCATCAGGTTCTGCTCGGCGACGTGGATGCGGCCACCATGTGCGGCGTGAACTTCAAGCTGATGAGCCACAAGGTGGATACCCGGGAACTGAAGGTAATCGGCTATACCGACGTCTATCCCGAGAACCTCATCGCTGCCCGCACCGGCGTCGACCCGGAACTGCTTGAACGCTTCCGTAAGGTGGTGATCACCATGCCCGATACGGCAAGGGGTCGGACGGTGCTGGAAAAGATGCGGCGCATGAAGATCCGGCGTTTCCTGCCCTACGATCCCGCCATCGAGGACATCACCCGGAAACTGCTGAAACAGAGTGGCCTCGAGTGAGTCTGTGGCCCAACAGCCTGTTTGGCCGACTGGCCTTGAGCCTCTCGGTGTTCATTACGCTGGCGATGCTGGCAATGGGCTACGTGCTGCTGTCCGATGCCCAGCGCCGTCATGAGCTGGAACAGCAGAAACGGGTCCAGGCCAGCGCCCGGGTGCTGGCCGAGGCCAGCGATGATGCACTGGCTGCCCGGGACTACGAGCTGCTCGATCGCTGGGTGAAGTCGGTGATGCCCACGGGCGACATGGCCTATGCCTATCTGGACCGGGCCGACGGCACCATCCTTGTGCATACGGACATCGATCAGGTGGCCCGGCAGGGTTCGGGCCTGGGCGAGCTGCGCGCCCCCCTGACGCGGACCGTCTCATACCGGGAAAAGACGGTTTTCTAAGCCGTGCATCCCGTCTGGCTCGGCGCGCGACACCTGGCCAATGCCCATGTGGCCTACTATCCCGGTCAGCTCGACTTCTTTGCCACGTCCGATTTCACCAAGCTGGCGGCCGTCCTGCTCCTGTCCCTGGGCGGCATCGTTCTGGTTACACTGTTCATTGTGCGACATCACATGCGGCCCATCAGCGAACTCACCGATCACGTCACCGGCTTGTCGCTCGAGGCACTGCGCCTGAAGCTGGATCCGGCCATCCTGCGCCGAAACGACGAAGTGGGTGCCCTGGCGCGGGCCTTCGACAGCATGGCCCACCGGCTCATCGGCCTGTTCGCCGAACTGCGCCGCGAGGAACAGCGCCTGCAGGAAACCGTGGAAGCCCGAACCCGCGCCCTGGCCAGCAGCAACCGCGAACTGGAGGCGTTCTGTCACAGTGTCTCCCACGATCTGCGCGCGCCGCTGCGCACCCTGGACGGGTTCAGCGAGGCCCTGCTGGAAGACTACGGCGACCGGCTCGATGCGCAGGCACGCGACTATCTGTTGCGCATTCGCTCCGGTGCCGAACGCATGAGCCAGTTGATCGATGATCTGCTGCGCCTGTCCCGCATCTCGCGCCACGAACTCCATGTGGAAGATCTGGATCTCGTGCCGCTGGCGGCGGAGATTGTCGACGAGCTTCGGGCCGGTGAACCGCAACGGGAGGTGCGCCTGGCCCTGCCCGAGGCATTGCCCGTGCGTGGGGATCAACGCCTGCTGCGCATCATGCTGGAGAACCTGCTCGCCAATGCCTGGAAGTACACAAAACCGCGAAATCCGGCGGAAATCGCCCTGGGAATCAGCGAGGAAGGCGGCGAGACCGTCTACTGGGTGCGGGACAACGGTGTCGGTTTCGACATGGCCTACGCGGACAAGCTGTTCGGCGTGTTCCAGCGCCTGCATCACCAGGACGAGTTTCCGGGCACCGGCGTCGGACTGGCCACCGTGGCGCGCATCGTCGAACGCCACGGGGGCCGCATCTGGGCCGATGCCGAAAAGGGCATGGGGGCGATCTTCTTCTTCACCCTCGGCGAATCGAATGCCGCAGACGAAGCGGCCGACGGAACGCTTGCCGAACACATGATGTCGGCCTGATCGCCGTTCTTCCCGCAGCCGTGCAGTTCTGCCCCTGACGGGCCGGTGTCGCGTTCGCGTCCGACCTACCGCGCCTGTCGCGCCAGCGCCCAGGCCACATGCTCGCGCACCAGTGCGGTGGGATGATCGGCGCGGGCCGCGAGCGCCACCCGGATTTCCGCCGAAGCCGGCGCATTGCCCAGGGCCACGGCGATGTTGCGCAGCCAGCGTTCATGGCCGATGCGGCGAATGGGCGAGCCTTCCAGCCGCTGCAGAAATTCGGCTTCCGTCCAGGCGAACAGATCCACCAGCCGCGCCGCGTCGAGGCCGTGGCGGGGCGCGAAGTCGTTGCAGGCCGCCGGCCGGGCGAACCGGTTCCAGGGACAGACCAGCTGGCAGTCGTCGCAGCCGTAGATGCGGTTGCCCATCCGGGGCCGCAGTGCCGCGGGAATGGGGCCCGGATGCTCGATGGTGAGATAGGAGATGCAGCGCCGGGCATCCACCGTCCCCGGCGCGACGATGGCATCGGTGGGGCAGTCGTCGATGCAGGCGGTGCAATCGCCGCAGTGTTCGCTGACCGGTTCGTCCACCGGCAGCTCCAGATCGGTATAGATTTCACCCAGAAAGAACCAGGAGCCGGCATCGCGGCTGAGCACGTTGGAATGTTTGCCGATCCAGCCCAGTCCGGCGCGGCGGGCGAGGCCCTTCTCCAGCACCGGCGCGCTGTCCACGAACACGCGATAACCGAACGGGCCGACCGCCTCGGCGATGCGTTCGGCCAGTTTCTGCAGGCGCTTGCGCATCAGCTTGTGATAGTCGCGGCCCAGGGCGTAGCGCGATACATAGGCCAGCTCGGGATCGGCCAGCACGGCGTTGGCATCGGCCGCATTCGGCGGCAGGTAGTCCATGCGCACGCTGATCACCCGCCGCGTGCCCGGCACCAGTTCCGCCGGGCGGCTGCGCAGGGTGCCGTGGCGGGCCATCCATTCCATCTCGCCGTGCATGCCCTGCGCCAGCCAGGCCAGCAGGCGCGGTTCCTCCTGCGACAGATCCGCGTCGCTGATGCCGGTGGCCGCAAAGCCCAGTTCGCGCGCCCATTGCCGGATCGCCCGGGCCAGTTCTTCGGGATCGGGTGCCGGTGCGGCCATCATCTGCTGGTTTTGCCCCTTGTGCATAAGGACTATGATAGCCCCATGTCCACGCTGCCCGTGAATCTCTATCGCGCCGAACAGTGCCGGGAACTGGATCGCCTGGCGATCCAGGAATACGGCATCTCCGGCAACATCCTCATGGAGCGGGCCGGCGAAGCGGCATTCGCGGTCCTGCGCACGGCCTGGCCCGAGGCGCGGCGGATCACGGTGCTGTGCGGAGTCGGCAACAATGGCGGCGACGGTTTCGTGGTGGCCCGGCTGGCCCGCGAGCAGGGTTTCGACGTGGACGTCTATCAGATCGGCGACGCCGCCCGCATCCAGGGCGACGCCCTGGCGGCGCGCCAGCGGCTGCTGGGAGTGGATGTGGTGCCCCGCGACTGGTCCGGCCAGCCGCTGGACGGCACCGAGGTGCTGGTGGATGCCCTGCTCGGCACGGGCCTCGGCGGCGAGGTGCGCTCGCCGTTTCGTGAGGCCATCGAGGCGGTCAATGGCACGGGCGTGCCGGTGCTGGCACTGGACATACCCTCGGGTCTCGATGCCGACACCGGCATGCCCCATGGCGTGGCCGTCCGCGCGACCGAGACCATCACCTTCATCGGCCTCAAGCCGGGCATGCTCACCGCGCTGGGTCCTGACCATTGCGGCGAGCTGCGCTTCGACGATCTCAAGCTGCCGGAAGAAATCTATGCCCGGATCCGCCCGGCGGCCCGGCGGCTGGTCACCGGGGAATTGCGTCAGGCCCTGAGGCCGCGGCCCCGCGCCAGCCACAAGGGCGATTTCGGGCACGTGCTGCTGGTGGGCGGCAACCACGGCATGAGCGGCGCGGTGCGCCTGGCCGGGGAGGCCGCGCTACGCACCGGCGCCGGACTGGTCAGCATCGCCACCCGGCGCGATCACGCGCCGGTGGTCAGCGCCGCGCGCCCGGAACTGATGAGCCACGGCATCGAGTCGGCCGAGGCCCTCAAGCAGCTCTCGGCGCGGGCCACGGTCATCGCTGCCGGCCCCGGCCTCGGCCGCGACGACTGGGCCCGGGAGATGATCGCCATCGCCGTGGCCCGCAACCTGCCGGTGGTGGTGGATGCCGATGCGCTCAACCTGCTGGCCAACATCCCGCTGCAACGGCCGGACTGGATTCTGACCCCGCATCCCGGCGAGGCGGCGCGGCTGCTCGAAACCGATACGGCCGAGGTAATGGCCGATCGCTTCGCGGCGGCCCGCCGGCTGGCCGAGAAGTATTCGGCCACGGTCGTGCTCAAGGGCGTCGGCACCATCGTCCAGCCCCGGGACGGCATCCCCGGGATCTGCACCGCCGGCAATCCGGGCATGGCCACCGCCGGCATGGGCGACGTGCTGACCGGCGTCATCGCGGCGCTGGTCGCCCAGGGGCTGTCGCTGACCGAGGCAGCGGGGCTGGGCGTCTGCCTGCACGCCGAGGCGGGGGATCTGGCCGTGCGCGGCATCGGCGAACGGGGCCTGCTGGCCGGCGACATGATGGCGCCGCTGCGGCGACTGAGCAACGAGGAGTCCGGCTGATGGAACGCTTCCTGCCCGACGAGGCCGCCACCCTGGCCTTCGGTGAACACCTGGCCCGGGCCGTGTCGCCCGGCTGCCGCATCTGGCTGCACGGCGATCTCGGCGCCGGCAAGACCACCCTGGTGCGGGGTTTTCTCCAGGCGCTCGGATACACGGGGCCCGTGCGCAGCCCCACCTATACATTGGTGGAAACCTACGAGCCGGCGCAGGGACCGGCCGTACACCATTTCGATCTCTACCGCCTCGCCGATCCGGAAGAGCTGGAATATCTCGGCGCCCGGGATCTGCTCTCGGGCGAGGCCGTCACGCTGGTCGAATGGCCGGAACGCGGTCAGGGTTTCCTGCCCGGCGCCGACGTGGAAATCTATCTGAGCCATCGCGAGGCGGGGCGCCAGGTCCGGATCATCGGCCACGGCGAGCGCGGGCTGGGCGTCGTGCGCCAGCTCGAGCGGCTGTGCATCCTCTGAACCACCGCCTTTCCTGCCGCCCGGGACCGGCCGTTTCGGCCCGATTTTCAACCCCTTTCTCAAGAAGATCGCCTATCTACCTAAGTTGTATGGAAATTTGCTTGAAATTTCCGTATCGTCGTGCACAATTGAAGGGAACACACGAAGAAAAATCGTGAGGGTTGCCACCATGGGGGCATGGGTGCGGAACATCGGATGTGCATTGCTGCTGGCCGGACTGGCCCTGCCGGCGGTGGCCGACGTGGCCGTGAAAGGCGTGCGCATGTGGCCCGCTCCGGACAACACCCGCCTGGTGTTCGACCTCAGCGCCCCGGTCGAGCACACCATCTTCACCCTCAAGTCGCCCGACCGGCTGGTCATCGATCTCAAGCAGGCCCGGTATCCCGCCGGCCGGCTGCCGAAGCTGGCCTACGAGAAATCCTTCATCCGCCAGATCCGCCACGCCCGGCGCCAGGACCGGGTGCTGCGCTTCGTGCTGGATCTGCGCCATCCGGTGCGGCCGAAGAGCTTCGTGCTGCGCCCGCAGGGCAACTACGGCCATCGCCTGGTCATCGATCTCTATCCGGCCGATGCCAGCGGCCACAAGCCGAAGCCGAAACCGGTGCCCCACCGGCCGAAGCGGGGCCGCGACGTGATCATCGCCATCGACGCCGGTCACGGCGGCGAGGATCCGGGCGCCATCGGCGCGCGCGGCACCCGCGAGAAGGACGTGGTGCTGGGCATCGCCCGCCGCCTGGCCGACCTGGTGCGCAGGGAACCGGGCATGAAGCCGGTCCTGATCCGCACCGGCGACTACTACGTGAGCCTGGGCAAGCGGGTGGAGAAGGCCAGCCGGGCCGATGCCGATCTGTTCGTCTCCATCCATGCCGACGCCTTTCGCAACCGCCGGGCCCGCGGCTCCTCCGTGTTCGTGCTCTCCAATCGCGGCGCCACCTCGGCCATGGCCGCCTTCCTGGCCGAGAGCGAGAACCGATCCGATCTCATCGGTGGCGTGAACTTCAACGACAAGGACGATCTGCTGCGCATGGTGCTGGTGGACATGGTCAAGAACTCCACCCTCGAGGACAGCCACAAGGTGGCCTCCAGCGTGCTCGCCAACCTGGGCCGGGTGACCCGGCTGCACAAGCGCAGCGTGGAACAGGCCGGCTTCCGGGTGCTCAAGTCCACCAACATTCCCTCCATCCTGGTGGAGACCGCCTTCATCTCCAACCCGGAGGAAGAACGCAAGCTGCGCAGCGCCCGTCACCAGCAGGCCCTGGCCCGGGCCATCATGAACGGCATCCGCCGCTACTTCCGCGAAAATCCCCCGCCCAACACCCGGCTCGCCCTGCAGCAGACGCCCCGCAAGCACGTCATC
>JALVBM010000296.1 GCA_027010665.1 Chromatiales bacterium | reverse complement strand
TCCCTAGCCACTATATCCCGGCAATCCGTCCAATCGCCTCTTCCAGATTCTCCAGGCTCGTCGCAAACGACAACCGCATATACCCCGGACTCCCGAATGCCGAACCCGGCACCAGCGCCACGCCCACTTTTTCAATGAGATACTCCGCCAGCTGCACGTCGTCCTCGATGCCATCCAGTCGCTCGATGAGCCCCCGCATGTCGGGAAATGCGTAGAACGCGCCCTCCGAAGGCAGACAGTTCACCCCGTCGATGGCATTCAGCATCTCCAGCACCCGGTCATGCCGCATCCGGAAGGCGGCCAGCATCGTCTGGATGCACTCCTGCTCGCCATTGAGAGCCGCGGTCGCCGCCACCTGGGAGATGGAGGTCGGGTTCGAGGTACTCTGCGACTGGATCTTCTTCATCGCCGCAATCAGTGGCCGGGGACCGGCCGCATAACCGATCCGCCAACCCGTCATGGAATAGGCCTTGGATACGCCGTTAAGCACGATGCTGCGCTCGACCAGATCGGGGCAGGCATTGACGATATTGCTGAACGGCTCCTTCGCCCAGAGGATGTGTTCGTACATGTCGTCGCTGGCCACCAGCACGTCCGGATGGGCCTTGAGCACCTCGCCCAGGGCCGCCAGCTCGGCGCGGTTGTAGACCATGCCGGTGGGGTTGGACGGGCTGTTGAGCACCAGCAGGCGTGTCCGCGGGCTGATGGCCGCTTCCAGCTTCCCGGGCGTGATCTTGAAGTGCTCCTCGATCCCCGTCTCCACGATCACCGGCCGGCCGTCGGCCAGCAGCACCATGTCCGGATAGGAGACCCAGTAGGGCGCGGGGATGATTACCTCGTCGCCATCGTCCAGCAGCGCCTGGCAGAGATTGTAGAAGCTCTGCTTGCCGCCGCAGGAGACCAGGATCTGGTCCGCCGTGTATTTCAGGCCGTTGTCCCGCCGGAACTTGTCGATGATGGCCTGTTTCAGCTCGGGCGTGCCGTCCACCGGGGTGTATTTGGTGAACCCGGCCCGGATGGCCTCCATGGCGGCGAGCTTGATGTGTTCCGGCGTGTCGAAATCGGGCTCGCCGGCGCCGAGGCCGATGATGTCGCGGCCCTCGGCCTTGAGGGCATTGGCCCGGGCGGTGATGGTCAGGGTGGGGGAGGGGCGGACCCGTTGAACCCGATCGGAGAGGCGGATGTCCAAGTTCCTGTTCCTGTTGAAAAGTTGGCGCAAAACCCTGATATGATACTCGATTCGCGCCAGTCACAGAACGCCATGTCCCGACTTTTTCAGCTCCAGGCCCCCTACGAACCCGCCGGCGACCAGCCCGAGGCCATCCGCAAGCTGGTGGACGGCCTGCGCGCCGGCGAGGCCGGCCTGACCCTGCTCGGCGTCACCGGCTCGGGCAAGACCTACACCATCGCCAACGTCATCCAGGAACTGCAGCGCCCGACCCTGATCCTGGCCCACAACAAGACCCTGGCGGCCCAGCTCTACGGCGAGATGAAGGAATTCTTCCCGGACAACGCCGTGGAATACTTCGTCTCCTACTACGACTACTACCAGCCCGAGGCCTACGTCCCCTCCACCGACACCTATATCGAGAAGGACGCCTCCATCAACGAGCATATCGAGCAGATGCGCCTGTCGGCCACCAAGGCCCTGCTGGAGCGGCGCGACACCATCACCGTGGCCACCGTCTCGGCCATCTACGGCCTGGGCGATCCCGGCGCCTATCTGAAGATGGTCCTGCACCTGGACAGGGGCGATCGCATCGACCAGCGCAAGCTCCTGCGCCGCCTGGCCGAACTCCAGTACACCCGCAACGACACCGAGCTGCAGCGTGGCACCTACCGGGTGCGGGGCGAGATCATCGACGTCTACCCGGCCGAGTCGGACCGGGACGCTGTGCGCATCGAGCTGTTCGACGATGAGATCGAGCAGCTCAGCTACTTCGACCCGCTTACCGGCGAGGTGCTGCGCAAGGTCCCGCGCCTGACCATCTACCCCAAGACCCACTACGTCACCCCGCGCGAGACCATCCTTAACGCCATCGACCAGATCAAGGCCGAGCTGGCCGAGCGCCTGGAGCAGCTGCGCGCCGCCAACAAGTTGGTCGAGGCCCAGCGCCTGGAAGAGCGCACCCGTTTCGACATCGAGATGATGCAGGAGATGGGCTACTGCTCCGGCATCGAGAACTACTCCCGCTACCTCTCCGGCCGCGCCCCCGGCGAGCCGCCGCCCACCTTCTTCGACTACCTGCCCGACGACGCCCTGCTGGTGATCGACGAATCCCACGTCACCATCACCCAGCTCGGTGCCATGTACCGCGGCGACCGTGCCCGCAAGGAAAACCTGGTGGAATACGGCTTCCGCCTGCCCTCGGCCCTCGACAACCGGCCCCTCAAGTTCGAGGAATTCGAGCGCCTGGCGCCCCAGACCATCTACGTCTCCGCCACCCCCGGCCCCTACGAGGAGGCCCACTCCGGCGCCGTCATCGAGCAGGTGGTCCGCCCCACCGGCCTGGTGGACCCGGAACTCGAAGTCCGCCCGGCCTCCACCCAGGTGGACGACCTGCTCTCGGAAATCCGCAAGGTCACCGCCGCCGGCGAACGGGTGCTGGTGACCACCCTCACCAAGCGCATGGCCGAGGATCTCACCGACTACCTCACCGAGCACGACGTGCGCGTGCGCTACATGCACTCCGACATCGACACCGTCGAGCGCATCGAGATCATCCGCGACCTGCGCCTGGGCGAATTCGACGTCCTGGTCGGCATCAACCTCCTGCGCGAAGGCCTCGACATCCCCGAAGTCTCCCTCGTCGCCATCCTCGACGCCGACAAGGAAGGCTTCCTGCGCTCCGACCGTTCCCTGATCCAGACCATCGGCCGCGCCGCCCGCAACGCCCACGGCCGCGCCATCCTCTACGCCGACACCGTCACCGGCTCCATGCAACGCGCCATCGACGAAACCGAACGCCGCCGCGCCAAACAGATCGCCTGGAACGAACAGCACGG
>JALVBM010000295.1 GCA_027010665.1 Chromatiales bacterium | reverse complement strand
GCCGCTATACGCCCAGTTGTTCCGAATACAGCATCCAGGCCATCGAGCGCTTCGGCGTGCTGCGCGGATCCTGGCTTTCCCTGCGGCGCCTGGGCCGTTGCCATCCCTGGGGCAGTCACGGGCACGACCCGGTACCCGACGAACTGCACCGGCACTGATTTCCAACCCATCCCAACCCGGAAAAGATCCGAATGGACAATACACGACTCTTTCTCTATGCCGCGCTGGCCTTTGTCAGCCTGTTGATCTGGGAACAGTGGCAGGTGGACTACGGCCCCAAGCCGGCCGCCACCGAGCAGTCGCAACCGGCGGCGAACGCCGCGAATGCTTCGACTGCGCAGAAGGCGGGCGATCTCCCCGAGCTGGAGCCCCTGCCGGATGAGGCGCCGGCGGCGCAGGACAAGCCGGTCGCCGCCAGTGGCGAGCTGATCCGGGTCGAGACCGATGTCGTGGAAGTCACGATCGATACCCGCGGCGGTGTCATCCAGTCCCTCAAGCTGAAGAAATATCCGGTCGATGTCGATCATCCGGACCAGTATCTCGAGCTGCTGTACAAGCGTCCCGAGGAAGTCCATGTCTTGCAGAACGGCCTGCGTTCCGCCGATGCGCCGGCGCCCACCCACTATGATGTGTTTTCCGCGCCCCAGTCCGAGTACCGGATGGCCGAAGGGCAGGATGAACTGCGGGTGCCCCTGCGCTGGGAAAAGGACGGCATCGAGGTCATCAAGACCTATGTGTTCCGTCGCGGCGATTACCTGGTCAATCTGAAGCATCGCGTCAACAACAATGGCGAAGGGGAATGGAAGGGCTCCGAATATCGCCAGATCACGCGCTCCCGACCCCTGAGCACGAGCCGTTTCCTCTATACCTATACCGGGGCCGTCGTCTACAACGAGGAGATCAAGTACGAGAAGGTCAGCTTCGACGACATGGAAGAAAAGCCCCTGCGCCTGGAATCCAATGGCGGCTGGGTCGCCATGCTGCAGCATTACTTCCTTAGCGCCATCGTTGCCCGGCCCGACGAAAAAATCCTGTTCTATACCTTGGCCAATACCCGGCAGTTGCCCAAAACATATACCGTGGGCATGAAAAGCGCCGTGCAGACCGTGGCGCCGGGACAGAGCACCGAGTTCGACAGCGAACTGTTCGTGGGCCCCAAGCTGGTGGACCGGCTCGAGGAAATCGCTCCGGGACTGGAGCTCACCGTCGACTACGGCGTCCTGACCTTCCTCAGCAAGCCCATGGCCTGGTACATGTCCTGGCTCAACAAACTGGTCGGCAACTGGGGTCTGGCCATCATCCTGCTGACGCTGACGGTCAAGCTGCTGCTGTTCAAGCTGTCCGAGACCAGTTACAAGTCGATGGCGCGCATGCGCAAGCTTACGCCGCGACTGAAAGCCCTTAAGGAACGCTACGGCGACGATCGCCAGCGCATGAACCAGGCGATGATGGAGCTGTACAAGGAAGAGAAGGTCAACCCGATGGGCGGCTGTCTGCCGATGGTGGTTCAGGTGCCGATCTTCCTCGCGCTCTACTGGTCCCTGCTCGAGAATGTCGAGCTGCGCCAGGCCACCTTCCTGTGGATCCGTGACCTGTCGGCGATGGATCCCTATTACATCTTGCCGATCCTGATGGGTGCGAGCATGCTGATCCAGCAGAAGCTGAATCCCGCGCCCACCGATCCGATGCAGGCCAAGGTGATGATGGCGCTGCCGCTGGTGTTCAGCGTGTTCTTCGCCTTCTTCCCGGCCGGGCTGGTGCTCTACTGGGTGGCCAACAATACCCTGTCCATCGCCCAGCAATGGATCATTACCCGCCGCATCGAATCCGGCGAGGACAAGTAGCCTCGCAGCTTCCGGCATGAGCGACCGGGATACCATCGCCGCCATCGCCACGCCGCCCGGCGTCGGCGGTATCGGCGTGATCCGCGTATCCGGTCCCAGAGCCCTGGAGATCGGCGAAAGCCTGACCCGTTCCCGCCTCGATACCGGGCGTATTCAGCTGCGCGATTTCATCGACGCCGAGGGCCGGGTTCTGGACCAGGGACTGGCCCTCTGCTTTGCCGCGCCCCGCTCCTTCACTGGCGAGGACGTGGTCGAACTGCAGGGCCACGGCGGCCCGGTATTGCAGGAAATGCTGCTCGCGCGACTGCTGGAACTGGGCTGCCGGCTCGCGAGACCCGGTGAATTCTCCGAGCGCGCCTTTCTCAACGGCAAGCTGGATCTGGCCCAGGCCGAGGCCATCGCCGACCTCATCGAATCCGGCAGCCAGGCCGCCGCGCGGGCGGCGATGAAATCCCTCCAGGGCGTCTTTTCCGAGCGTATTCAGCGACTGGTCGAAGCGGTGATCGACCTGCGTGCCTTCGTCGAGGCGGCGCTGGATTTTGCCGAGGAGGAAATCGATTTCCTCGGCGAATCCGATCTGCTCGACCGGCTTGAAGGGCTGATCGAGGATACCCGTGGCGTGCTCGAGGAGGCCGAGCGCGGCCGCCTGCTCAACGAGGGCCTGCGCATCGCCATTGCGGGGCGGCCCAATGCCGGCAAGTCCAGCCTGCTCAATCGCCTGGCCGGCTACGATGCCGCCATCGTTACCGAGATCGCCGGCACCACCCGCGACGTAATCCGCGAGCATATCGCCCTGCGCGGCATCCCCCTGCATGTCATCGATACCGCCGGGCTGCGCCAGTCCGACGACCCGGTGGAGCAGGAAGGCATCCGCCGGGCCTGGCGGGAGATCGAGCAGGCGGACGCGGTATTGATGCTGATCGACGCCACCACCGGCATCACCGACGAGGATCGCACAATACTCGAACGACTCGGGGATCTGCCGGTGATCCGGGTCTACAGCAAGGCCGATCTGCTGGAGCAGGCTTCGATTCCCGATGATGAGGGACTGTTGATCTCCAGTCGCAGCGGCGAGGGCATGGAAGCCCTGATCGACCGCATCCTCGGGCAGCAATCCGCGCGCAGCGGCGAGGATTCGGCCTTCCTCGCCCGCGCGCGCCATGTCGA
>JALVBM010000294.1 GCA_027010665.1 Chromatiales bacterium | reverse complement strand
CCGGCTTGCCCTTGGCCGTGCTGCCGTTGTGGCAGCTCGAGCAAGTGCCGGCGGCGTTGCTGTGATCGAAGCGGGCCGGGGTCCAGGCATTGGTGCTGTGGCAGGTATCGCACTGGGCCGTGGTCTGGACGTGGTTGCCCGGCTTGCCCTTGGCCGTGCTGCCGTTGTGGCAGTTGCTGCAACTGCCGGTGACGACGGCGTGATCGACCCGCGCCGGCTTCCAGCCCGCGGTGCTGTGGCAGGCATCGCACTGGCCAGTGGTCTGGATGTGATCGCCGGGCTTGCCCTTGGCCGTGCTGCCGTTGTGACAGCTGCTGCAGGTGCCGCTCACGCCGCTGTGGTCGAAGCGGGCCGGGGTCCAGGCCGTGGTGGTATGGCAGGTGTCGCACTGGGCGGTGGTCTGGATGTGGTTGCCGGTCTTGCCCCGGGCCGTGGTCCCGTTGTGGCAGGTGCTGCAACTGCCGCTGACGAAGTCGTGATTGACCCGTGCCGGGGTCCAGCCCATGGTGGTGTGGCAACTGTCGCACTGGCCGGTGGTCTGGATGTGCTTGCCCGGCTTGCCGGTGGCCTGGCTGCCGTTGTGGCAGCTCGAACAGGTGCCGGACACGTTGCTGTGGTTGAAGCGGGCCGGCGTCCAGGCGTTGGTGGCGTGGCAGGTATCGCACTGGGCCGTGGTCTGGATGTGGTTCGCCGACTTGCCCTTGGCGGTGGTGCCGTTGTGGCAACTGCTGCAGGTGCCCGACAGGTTGGCGTGATTCACGTTGGCCGGCAGCCAGCCCGTGGTGGCGTGGCAGTCGTCACACTGGGCCGTGGTCTGCACGTGGCGCGCCGGTTTGCCGGTGGCCTGGCTGCCGTCGTGACAGGTGCTGCAGCGGCCGGCGACGTTGACGTGGTTGAAGCGGGCCGGCACCCAGCCCATGGTGGTGTGGCAACTGTCGCACTGGGCCGTGGTCTGCACGTGATTCGACGGCTTGCCGGTGGCCTGGCTGCCGTCGTGGCAGGAGCTGCAACGGCCGGCGACGTTCATGTGACGGAAACGGGCCGGCACCCAGCCCATGGTCGTATGACAGGTATCGCACTGGTCCGTGGTGGTGATGTGGTTGGCCTGCTTGCCGGTGGCCTGCTTGCCATCGTGACAGGTGCTGCAACGGCCATCGACGTTGACGTGGGTGAAGCGGGCCGTGCGCCAGCTGTTGGTATCGTGGCAGGTATCGCAGCTTTCGGTGGTCTGCACGTGGCGGCCATGCTTGCCGCGGGCGGTGCGGCCGTTGTGGCAGGTTTCGCAGGTGCCCTGCACGGCGCCGTGATCCACGCGCGAGACGCGCCGGAAATCGAGCGTGTTGTGGCAGCGCTCGCACTGGTTGCCGGCATTGATGTGGCCGGGGTTCTTGCCCGGTGCCGGTCCGCCGTTGTGGCAGGTGGTGCAGGCGCCCTGGGTGTCGCGATGATCGAAGCGGGCCGGGAGCATGGCCACGGTGGTATGGCAGTCGCCACAGGCGTTGTTGCTGCGGATGTGCCGCGAGGACTTGCCCACGGCCACCACCCCGTTGTGGCAACCGGCGCAATGGCGGGGCGTGCCCTTGAACACGCCCTGCTGGTGACAGCGCGAACATTCGAGCGTGGTGTGGGCGCCGGTCAGGATGAAACCGGTCGTGAAGTGGTCGAAGTCACGATCCGCCGCCTGCAGGGGCGCGGAAAGCATGAGGAAGACGAGCAACAACAGCCGGCATGCCGGGAAAGCGCAGTGCGTTTTCATGATCCATGATCCGTTCTTTTTCTTGTTGGTGGCGCAAATCTAGCAAACCCGGGCGTCGCTCAAGGGTGATGCAACTCACAACATCGGCATTATCAGAAGAAGGCATGACAACCGAACCGGTGACCCGAAACCGTCGACCTTCAGCGTCGCACCGGGGTGTTGCGAACGCGGGCCCGGCGAAAGTCCGTGGTGTCGTGGCACTGGTTGCACTGCCGGCCGAAGGCACCGCGGTGCACGTCGTCCGCCTGGTGGCAGCGCACACAATCCTTTGATCGACGCTCGCCGGCCTTGCGCGCCCGCCGGTGGCAGGCGCGGCAGCGGATCTTCCCGTGAGCGCCTTCGAGGGCGAAGTCCGCCTGCTGCTTGTGGTCGAAGAGCCAGTTGGCCCAGCTGTTGGGATTGTGACATTTGGCACAGTCCGGACCGAAGCGGCCATCGTGTTCGTCCCGATCCCGATGGCATTTTATGCATTCGAGCGGCGCATCCCGATAGCGACCCGTGACATGGCAGGCCTCACAGGCCGCCACCGCATGCATACCGATGAGCGGGAAGCGGGTGATGTCGTGTTCGAAGAAGACCTTTTCCTGCCAGCTTGCGGCGTTGTGGCATTGCGCGCAGTCCTTGCCCATCTGCCCGTCGTGCACGTCCCGATCGCGATGGCAGGCGATGCAGGCCGTGTCCAGTTCCTCGCCGGCCCGGCCGCGGTGGCAGGCCTCGCACACCAGCTTGCGGTGCCGGCCCTTCAGGGGGAAATCGGTCTTGCGGTCGTGGTCGAAATCGCTCTTGCCCCAGCCCTGCGGCGAATGGCAGGCATCGCATTTTTTGCCGTTGCGGCCCTGATGCACGTCGTCGCTGCGATGGCAGGCGACACAACGGGTTTCCAGTTTCTGCCCGTACAGCTTGCCCGTATGGCAGGCATCGCAGGCCACCCGCGCATGACGTCCGCGCAGGGGATAGTCCGTATCCCGATCGTGTCGGAACCGGATCCGTTTCCACCCCTGCTCGACATGGCAGGTCTGGCACTTGCGTCCGTAGCGTCCGCCATGCACATCGTTCACGGCATGGCAGTCGGCGCAGCGGCTGGGGGTCTTCCGGAAACGGTTGCCGGGGTGGCACAGGACACAGGCCACCTTGTCGTGCCTGCCGCGCAACGGAAAATCGGTCTTGCGATCATGGTCGAAGCCGGACTCCCGCCACCCCCGGGCCACGTGACAGTTTTCACATTTCTTGCCCAGCTTGCCCTGATGCACGTCCTGCTTGCGGTGACAGGCAACACATTCCCGTCTGGCCTGCCGGTATTTTTCCTTCGGCCGGTGACAGGCCCGGCAGTTCACGCCACGATGCCGTCCCTCCAGGGCGAAGTCGGTCTGCCGGTGGTCGAAGGCGCCCGGGTTGAGTTCGACCAGCGAGGCCCCGCGTCCTTCGTGTTCCCGATGGCACTGGTTGCAGGCCGGGATGCCCCGGGTCTGCAGGCGGCCGTGATAGCCCTGGTGCTGGCGGATGTCCCTGGCCACGTCGGCATGATCGTGACAGTCCAGGCACTTCTGCGGCGTGGCATGCTTGCCTTCGCCACCATGGCAGCGGTCGCAGGTCTTTTCGAACTCGGCGTGGGCCCGGGCCACCTTGCCCGGCATGAAGAAGGCCTCGAAATCCGCCGCGTGCAGCTTGCCGGCAAACGGCAGGCACGCAAGGACCAGCGGTAACAGGAGCCGTCGCGCGCGCATTGGGCGATCAGTAGATGTGAACCACGAACACGTGGATGATGCCGGTGATCAGCATCATGATGAACAGGGGCAGATGCAGCACGTGCCACGAGGCAAACAGTCGCTCGTTCACGCGAAAGGCCGCCGCGGCCTGGACGGCCTCGACATAACGCTTCAGTTGTCGCCAGGCCTGTTGCGCCGCGCGCTTGTCCAGGGCGCCCTGGCGCACGGCATCCTTCAGCACACCGCGCCAGACCTGCCGGCATTCCTGCACGGCCGCGCGGGTAAGCCGTCGCAGGCGGAAACTGTGCCACAGACCATGCGCCTCGCTGGCCGCCAGCCGTTCCGTCCGCTGCAGCAGTTCGGCCGCCGGGGAGTCTTCGCCCACCAGGGTATTCAGCCCTTCCGCGGCCTGCTGCACCGCCGCCTGCATCTCGCCCATCTCCTTGCGCCGGCCATACAGGCCGCGATGGATGCGCACATAGAGATAGCGACCGACCAGCCCGCTGCCGGCCACCAGCAGCATGCACACCAGCGCCACCGCGCTGTTCACCGAGCCGAGGCCGAAGTTGGCATGATAGAGAATGGCCAGGGGACCGAGCAGACCACAAATCATGTGCAGCCGGAACCAGAACTTCATGCTCAGCATGCCGTGCAGTGCCCGGATGCGCTTGCGCAGGGGATACAGGAGCAACAGCAGCATGAGACTGCCGCCGATGATGCCCAGGGCATAGCCCGGGCCGGATTCCGCCACCAGATAGCTGTTGTCGCGCTGCCACCAGCCCAGCAGCAGCAGGCCGATCATCAGCCCGGTGAACAACACGGACAGCAGGCGTTCTCCCGCCGGTTGCAGGACGCGCCAGGGAACCCGGGTTGCCAGTTCGCTCATGGTTTCTCCAGACCGGACACTGGCCCGCTCAAGGGGCCTTTTCCATTCAGTGTGACAGAAAACCGGCCAGGGATTTGTGACGCCCTTCCGGGAAACGGCATCCTCGACAGACTAAACTGCCCGGTCACCCGTCGAGACGCCACGGACAAGGGTCCCGCATGACTGCCGTGTTGACCGAACTGCCCCTCTGGCTGCGCTTCTATGGACTCCCCTTCGGCCTGGTTCTGCTGGCCTACCTGTTCCTGAAAACCCGTCACAGCCGGCGCAGCCTGCGCATCCACGAAGAAGCCCGGGCCGCCGGTCTGACCGAGCCGGCGTCCCTGCATCCGAGCATCGATGCGGACAAGTGTCTCGGCTGCGCCGCCTGCGTGAAGGCCTGTCCGGAGAAATCCGTGCTCGGCGTGGTCCACGGCAAGGCCCGGCTCATCGAACCGAGTCACTGCATCGGTCACGGCGCCTGCCGCACCGCCTGTCCCTTCGATGCCATCACCCTGGTGTTCGGAACCGAAAAACGCGGCGTGGACATTCCGCTGGTCCAGCCCGATTTCCAGACCAATGTCCCCGGCATCTACATCGCCGGTGAGCTCGGCGGCATGGGCCTGATCCGCAACGCCATCCGCCAGGGGCGCGAGGCCGTCGAAGCCATCCGCAAGCGGGACGACATCGGCAAGGGCGACATGCTGGATCTGGTGATCGTCGGCGCCGGGCCGGCCGGCATTGCCGCCTCGCTGGCCGCCATGCAGCACAAGCTGCGCTTCGTCACCCTCGAGCAGGAAACCTTCGGCGGCACCGTCTCCCACTACCCGCGCGGCAAGATCGTGATGACCGCGCCGGCCGAACTGCCGCTGGTGGGCAAGATGCAGTTCCGGGAAACCACCAAGGAAACCCTGATGGATTTCTGGGAGAACGTGCGCAAGGAGACCAACCTCAAAATCGAAACCGGGGTGCGCGTCGAGACCATCGAACCCGGGGAAGACGGGCACGAGGTCGTCACGCCGAAGAAGCGGTATCGCACCCGCTGCGTCCTGCTGGCCATCGGCCGGCGCGGCACCCCGCGCAAGCTGGGCGTGCCCGGCGAGGATCTGCCCAAGGTGGTCTACCGGCTCATCGATCCGGAGCAGTACCGCAACCAGCGGGTGCTGGTGGTCGGCGGTGGCGACAGCGCCCTGGAAGCGGCCATCAGCATCGCCGAGGAACCGGGCACCACGGTCAGCATTTCCTACCGCAGCGAAGCCTTCAACCGGGCCAAGCCGAAGAACCGGGAAAAGGTCGAGGCCGCCGTCGCGGACAGTCGTCTCACCCTGTACATGAAATCCAACGTCAAGACCATTACCGAGGACAGCGTGGTCCTCGATCACGATGGTCAGGAAGTCACGCTGCCCAACGATGCGGTCATCATCAATGCCGGCGGCATCCTGCCGACGCCGTTCCTCAAGCAGATCGGCATCGAAGTGGAAACCAAGTACGGAACCGCCTGAGCATGCCCCGCCTGTCCGCCCTCCTCCTCGCCCTGCTGGTGCTGACCGGCTCACCGGCCCTGGCCGACGAACTCGACGCGGCCCGCAAGGCCATTCGCCTGCGCCAGTACGATCGCGCCGTGCAGCTCCTGACGCCCCTGGCGCGACAGGGCAACGCCGAGGCGGCCTACCAGCTGGCCGGCATGTTCCGCGCCGGGCGCGGCGTGCCACGCAACGACACGACGGCCCTGCGCCTCATGCAACAGGCCGCGCGCCGCGATCACCCGGCGGCCTGCTACAGTCTGGGCATCATGTACGAGCAGGGGCGCGGCACCGCCCGGGATCCGGCCCGGGCCCGCCACTGGTTCGAACGGGCGGCGAAGCTGGGCCATGTCCAGGCCCGGGAGCGCCTTAGGAAACTGGCCGCCGAACCGGCTTCGGCGCAGTCCGGCTGCCCCGATCTCGTCGCCTGTGTCCGCCGCAACGATCTGGACGGCCTGCAACGACTGCTCGAGGCCGGTCAGCGGGATCGGCCCCGATCCGACGGACAGACCGCCCTGCTCGAGGCCGTGCGCCTGAACCGGCCGGCATTCGTCCAACGCCTGCTCGCATCGGGGGCCCCAGCCGAACATCGGGATCCGGTCGGCGACAATGCCCTGCTGCTGGCCGCCCGCACCGGCCGCAACGAAATCGTCGCCGCCCTGCTCGAGGCCGGCGCCAATACCGAAAGCACTGACAATCACGGCAACACCGCCCTGCTGATCGCCGCCCGGCAGGGACATGTCGAGACCGTGCGCCAACTGCTTGCGGCCGGCGCCCGAATCGACCATCGCAACCAGGACGGACGCAATGCCCTCGACCTGGCCCGCAGTCACGCACAGACTGCCCGCCTGCTCGCCCGTCAGGGCCTCAAGCCCACGGCCGTCGCCCGACGCGAAACCCCGTCACCCTCGGCACGCCTGCGCGCCCTGCGCAAGGACGCGGCCTACCGGGGCTGGTCCGATCTCGCCATCGCCGCCTGGCGGGGCCTCGAGGATCTCGTCGCGCATCTCCTGGCCAGCGGGCACGAAGTGGATGCCCGCGACCCGGAAGGCCAGACGCCCCTGATGCGGGCCGCCCGCAGGGGCCATGCCGGCATCGTCCGGCGCCTGCTCGCCGCCGGCGCCGATCCCCGGCAGCGTGATCGACACAAGCGCACGGCGCTGCATCATGCCGCCGCCGCAGGTCGAACCCGCACGATCGGCATCCTGATCGAGGCCGGCGCCCCGATCGACGCCCGCGACGCCAACGGCGGCACGCCCTTGCTGCATGCACTGGCCAACCGGCACGACGACACGGCCACCCGCCTGCTCGCCGCCGGCGCCGATCCGAACCTCGGTCGCCTCGACCATCAGGACGCGCTCCTGCTGGCCGTTCGCAACGGCCTGAAACACACGCTGGAACGCCTGCTGCGCACGCGCATCCCGCTGGACCGGACCGACGACCAGGGCCACACGGCGCTCTGGCATGCCGCCACGGCCGGCCAGGCGGACATTGCCGGCTTGCTGCTGGAACGGGGCGCCTCGGTCGACAAGGCCGATCACAAGGGCCTCACACCGCTGCACCAGGCCGCCTGGAAGGGCAGCCCTGCCACCCTCCGGACGCTGCTGGACCACGGCGCCGACCTTCACGTCCGCAACCGGCATGGCGACACCCCTCTGATGCTCGCCGCGGCCCAGGGACACCCGAAGAGCGTCGCCCTGCTGCTCGCGAAGGGCGCCGATCCCGATGCCCGCAACCAGGCCGGCGACACGGCCCTGATGCTCGCCGCCCAGGCCGGCCATGCCGACGTGGTCGAACAACTGCTCAAGGCCGGTGCCGATACCCGGATCCGCAACCGCAAGCGCAAGCGCGCCGACGATCTGGCCCAGGCAGCGGGTTTCGCGCGCATCGCCGAACAGATCCGAAAACATCGCAAGGGCGAATCGTGGCTGGGGATCTTCTGATGCAGACGTGCCGATTGAAACCAATCATCGGTCTCGCGGTCCACGGTACAAGGACGAGCGAAAACGATATACTTTCCCGATGAGCAGTACCCTGGCGCCTTCACATCCGGTCCGGATCACCACCACCGACCGACTCAGCCTGACCGTCTTCCTGGCGCTGGCCTTCCATGCCATCGTCATTCTGGGCGTGACCTTCAACCTCACCCCGCCGGAGAATGCCACCCTCTCCACCATGGAGGTCACCCTGGTCAGCAACCGCTCGGAAGAAGCGCCGGAAGAGGCCGAATACCTGGCCCAGGCCAATCAGCTCGGCGGCGGCGATCGTCGGGAAAAGGTGCGCGATTCCAGCCCCTTCTCCAACCCGTCCCCCACCCATGAACAGGGCATCGCCCCCGACAGCCGTCGCGCACTGGCCCTGCCTCCCATGCCCAAGAAACAGGCCCAGCAGGAAATCCTGACGGCAAGGGAAGCCCCGGAGAAGATCGACAGCAAGCCCCAGCACATCCCCCTGCCGGTCCCGGAAGAGAAGGTCACGGCCGCCCAGCTCTTCGAACGCAGTCAGGAGCTGGCGCACATCTCGGCCAAGATCGAACAGATCCGCAAGAGCTTCGCCATCTCCCCCCGCCAGACCTATGTACGGGGTGCCAATGCAAAGGAATACCGCTTTGCCAGCTACATGGACGCCTGGCGCACCAAGGTGGAACGAATCGGCAACCTCAACTACCCGCAGGAAGCCGTCAGAAAGGGCATCAACGGCAGCCTGCTGCTCGACGTGGCCATCAACCCCGATGGATCACTGCATTCCGTCAAGCTCCTGCGCTCCTCCGGCCACAAGATCCTCGACGATGCCGCCATTCGCATCGTGCGCCTGGCGTCTCCCTTCCCGCCTTTGAGCGATGAAATCCTCAAGGACACGGATATTCTGCACATACCGCGTGTATGGCACTTCCGCAGTGGACGGGGATTGACGACCGAGATGCGCTAACCCGGTTTCACAGCCAGGGTTTTGTCGCCTCGCGCAATTCTTCCGACAAGCCTTCCAGATCGTATTCCTCGACCAGCCCCGCTTCCCGTATCATCCATAACTGCTCTCTTGCCTTCGAGCGACTGTGGGCATCGAAGATTGTGATCAACCGCCTGTCGGTTTCCTTGACATTTTCATACAACGACATATAACGATCGCGCGCCGTCGATGATTGATCCTGAATAATTGCCGCAAATTCATCCAACGCCTGGCTATAGAACCGTTCCAACGCTTTTTTCTTGATCTCTTTGAATAGCTTCCAATCTGATTCTTTTATGCTTGACATGGCATTGCGCTACCAAACCAAATAACATTTGCTTATCAGCGCTACTGATTTATATCGCAACATCCACATTAACCTGTACTTAGAGGTTAATAGTTTGTCAAAAATATTAGCAACACGTTTATATAAATAAACCATTTACACCATTAGTGTGTTTTTGCATGAACATCAAGCGCCATACCTTTTGCTCAAGTTCGCATCTCTAATGATGAACTCAGGAAATCAACCCATTTGCATATTAAAGCATACTACCCAGGGTATTGAAAAATTCCTTTTTATAATCAACACTTTTACTGATCAACCTGTGGTTTGCCATGGGATAGACCTTTAATATCAGATTCTTCTTGCCAGCCGCATGAAACCGATCTCTCAAAAAATAGGCCGACTCTACCGGCACACTCTCATCCTGCTCCCCTATTCCAACCAGAACAGGAATATTCAGGTCGAGAAAATATGGCAGATAATCGTAATCCAAGATCTGCGACCACCAACGATATGTATTCCCATACCAGGTATCATCAATACTATCCGGTTTTTCTTTTATTCTTCGCCAGCCATCATCAACATCAAACAAAATATCTCCCTTCCTGTACAGCATTTTCAGAGAGGCTCTCATTGTAAACCCCCCACCCCCAATGACGGCCAGATGCGTAACGAAGGGGAACCGGCCTGCGACCCTTACTGCTGGAATCACACCTTCCGATACACCAACCAACACGACATTCTTTGGGCGATGCTCGCCCTTTCCAATTTGGGACAAAATAAAATCCGAGTAATCCGACACCCATTGTTCAATATTGTTGTATAGATGAAATTTTTTATTACAACCCATCATGCCAGTGCTTCGATCACCCACATGCCTCTTATTTAAGGCCAATACCTTTGCTGGTGTAGACAATCCGTCAACATATCCCGGTAACACGGATTTCCAACTGACACAGCCTGAACCCCCATAGAAAAATATAAAAGTATCATTTGTTTTATCGCCAACATGGAACTCATAATAAATGCTCTTACCACCATCTTTATAGTGGTGCACATTCGGATCTAACGCGTTGTCACTGTACATGTATGCCAGACGGTGTAAGCCTGTACAACCTGACATGGCAATAACAATGCTGGGGATGACCAGTAATTTGGCCAGGATTTTCTTCATGGATTTATTACACATCGATGAAAATCTCTTCCAGCTATGAGGTATTAGCGACATCACGGCCAGGGGCAGTGCCTTTTTTCACACCTATTCCCAATAAAGCATCACAGAACTGAAGAGCCTTTTCCGTATAGAACCGGAATTCGATAACGCCCTGCCAACCATCTCTGTAATCTGATGACTCAAATGAAAGGTGAAGCTCTTGTATATTTGCCCGACAAACATACAAATTTTTGATTTTGTTGTCGTTAACAGAAATATTGATTTGGCGTTTTCTGAAGGTATAGCACACAACATGCAGTCTCGTTACAACGAGGAAGCCGCAAAACCATTCTGAACGACAGCGATATCGTTTACCTGGACCGTCGACATTTTTTGTGACTAATCTGCCACAAACACCCTCATCAAAAACAATAATTCCTTCCTCCTCGAAAACAGACTGCAATCTCTTCGGCACCAACCCTAGCCTTAACAGTCTACACAGGGCTGTTTTTGCATTTGTATTGATCATTTCACCTAACGCTTCACATCACCGCCAGCAAAAACAGTGCGAGGAACAAGCGGCACTTTTTTACGCCCGAGTGAATTTGCCATGTTATGACTTTTAGTTTCCAGTCGGTGCTGTAAGCCACTTTGATT
>JALVBM010000293.1 GCA_027010665.1 Chromatiales bacterium | reverse complement strand
TGGCCCGGTCGAAAACGGCATTGTCGATGTCCACCACCTGCGCCGGCCCGATTTCGCCGGAACCGACATTGTCGATGGCTGCCTCGGTGCGCAGCGGACCGGCCGCGGCGATGCGCGACACGTCGTCGATCACCGGCCTGAAGTTCTCCGCCCCGTTGCGGGTGGGCCGGACGATGAACTTGTCCCCTTCCCGGATCTGCGTGCCGCTCTCGACAAACAGGCGGAAACCCTCGCTCTCCACCTCGGCGGGCAACTGGTCCCATTCGCCCACCAGGGCCTCGTCACTGAGGCGCACCAGCCGGTACTTGCCGTTGCTGAGGCTCAGCGTGTAATCGCTGGTCGTGAGCTTGTCGATGTCGGTGATCTCGGCGCCGACGATGGTGTCACCCTGGTTGTCGAAATGGGGCAGGACCTTGGGCGTGCTGGCGGTCAGCGAGGCGAAGAAGTCGCCGCCGAGCTGGCTGTGCAGATCCATGCCCATGCGGTGCTGTTCATTGAAGGTTTCGGCCATGCCGATGGCAATGCGCCCCAGCTCGTTCTGGGCCGGATCGAGGATCTGGCGCCGGAAATCGAGCAGCCCGCCAAGCCGTCCGCCGGTGAGGAAGCGGGTGACGATGGAGCGGGCGCCGTTGCGCACGAAGACGATCTCGCTCTCGTCCGGATCGAAACGGCTCATCTCCACTTCCAGGGTGGCGTGATCGGAGCCGATCACCAGCCCCTGCCCGTTGCCGATGAAGACGTTCATGCGCCCGTCTTCCTGTTCCATCACGTTCACGGAAACGAGGCGGGACAACTGCCGGATCAGGCCATCGCGCTGATCGAGCAGATCGTTGGGCTGGCGGCCGCCCACTTCGCGGGCCTTGACGATCATGTCGTTGACCCGGGCGATGGACGAGGCCAGATCGTTGATCTCGGTCACCGTGGACTTCATGTCGGCCGTCACGCCCTCGCGCAGGGAGGCAAAGCGGTTGTTCAGGTAACCGAAACGATCGGCCAATGCCCGGGCCTCGCTCACCAGTACCTGGCGGGCCGAGGTGGACTGGGGATCGTCGGCCACGCCGTTGACGGCCGCGAAGAAACTCTGGATGGCCGGCGCCATGCCGGCCTTGGGATCGGCCAGCAGGTTGTCCACCTGACTGGTGTAGTGGTAGTGGGTATTGAGCTGCTCGCTGACGGTGGTGTTCTCGCGCACCTCGTTGACCACGAAATCGTCGTACATGCGGCGCACGTTGGTCACCTGCACGCCGGTGCCGATGGCCCCGTTGCCGCTCATCTGCGGCGGCCGGGCGTCCAGCTCCGTGCGCTGACGGGAATAGCCGTCGGTGTTGGCGTTGGCGATGTTGTGGCTGGTGGTCGCCAGCGCCCGCTGCGAAGCCAGGGCGCCCGAGGTGCCGATGCCGAGAATGTCACCCGCCATGGGTCACCTCCGTGCCGGCCTCCGCCATCTGCCAGGTATCCCGGCGCAGGATGTCGATGATCTTCTCCGCATAGCGGGGATCGGTGGCATATCCGGCCTGCTGCAGCTCGGTGACGAACGCCTCCGGCGCGTCGGCCTTCGCCAGCGCGCGTTCGTAGCGGGGATTGCCGCGCAGGAAATTCACGTAGTCGCGGAAGCTGTCCGCCAGCGAATCATAGGCCCGAAAGCGCGCGAACTCCCGCCTCGGCAGACCGTCACGGAACTCCAGGGTGCTGACGGTGACACTCGGCCCATCCCAGCGGGCATCGGCCTTGATGTTGAACAGGTTGTTGCTGGAGCGGCCCTCGGCATCCCGGCTGATGTGCCGCCCCCAGCCGGTCTCCAGCGCCGCCTGGGCGATGAGCGCCCGCGGCGACACGCCCAGCTCATCGGCCGCCGCCTGCGCATGGGGCCACAACCGCTGCACGAAATCGTCCGGCCCGGCAAACGGAGGCAAATCCGCGGCTTCCGGGCGGCGGGAACTTGCCGCCGCGGGAAGGGCATCGGGCAGGGCTTCCCACTCCAGTTCCGCTTCCGGCCCAATGGCCTTGCCGGTATTGGCTGCGGATACCGGCAATCGCGATTCGGCGGCCCGCGCCGGCATCACCGGTGCCTGAACGCCCCCGGAAGTCCGCCCGGGCACGCCCGTTTCCCCCCCCTCGGTGCTCCCGTGCACATACCGCCCCAGTTGCCGCGAAAGGGCCTCGGCCAGGCCAATCCCCTGTCCCCGCGCCATTTCCAGGCTGATCTGGTTGTCGAACATGTCCCGGTACAGTTCCTGCTGGGAACTGTCGAAATAGGGATCCCCGAAACCGGCCTCGCGCATGCTCTTGAGCATCATCTTGATGAACAGGCTCTCGAACTGGCGCGCCACGGCCGACAGGGCCTTGTCCGGATCCGCCTGGGCCTGCCGGCGCAAATCGGCCAGATGCCCGAAATCCGTGTAGCTTTCGGGCGGCGGGTTGACCGGGGTTGTGAGGATGGCGTGCTGCATGCACGGAACACTGCAGATTGTGTGCCAACCCAGCTCTCAACAGACCGCACGGCCTCCGTATAATCACCCCATGGCCAGCCAGACCCTGAACCTCACCCCCGAACTGCTCGATTACCTGCGCGAACACGGCCTGCGCGAACCCCCGGTGCTGGCCGAACTGCGCGCCGCCACCGCCCGCCTGCCCGAAGCCGTGATGCAGATCAGCCCGGAACAGGGCCAGTTCATGGCCTTCCTGCTGCGGCTGATGGGTGCCAAACGGGTGCTCGAAATCGGCACCTTCACAGGCTACAGCACCCTCTGGCTCGCCAATGCCCTGCCCGAAGACGGCCACGTGGTCACCTGCGACCGCAACCGGGAATGGACCGACATGGCCCGGCAATACTGGGAGCGCGCCGGCCTCGCTCACCGCATCACCCTGCGCCTCGGCGACGCCCGCGAGACCCTGCAGACCCTGCAGGAGGCCGGCGAATCAGATACCTACGATTTCGCCTTCATCGACGCCGACAAGGCCAACTACGACGCCTACTACGAAGCCTGCCTGACCCTCGTCAGACCGGGCGGCCTCATCG
>JALVBM010000292.1 GCA_027010665.1 Chromatiales bacterium | reverse complement strand
TGTTCGAGCACAACGGCATTCCCGTGACCACCGTGCCAAAGGAACGCTGCTGCGGCATGCCCAAGCTGGAACTGGGCGATCTGGATTCGGTGGAAGAGGCCAAGAACGCCAACATCCCGGTCCTGGCGAAACTGGTGGACGAGGGCTTCGACATCGTTGCCCCGGTGCCGTCCTGCGTGCTGATGTTCAAGCAGGAATTGCCCCTGATGTTCCCGGACGACGAAGACGTGCAGAAGGTGAAGAACGCCATCTACGATCCCTTCGAATACCTGATGCTGCGTCACAAGGAAGGCTGGCTGAAGACCGACTTCAAGGTGCCCCTCGGCAAGGTGGCCTATCACGTGGCCTGTCATCAACGGGTGCAGAACATCGGCATGAAGACCCGCGATGTGTTGCAACTGGTGCCCGACACCGAAGTTGTGCCCATCGAGCGCTGCTCCGGTCACGACGGTACCTATGCCGTGAAAAAGGAGTTCCACGAGATTTCGATGAAGATTGGCCGGCCGGTGGTCAACAAGGTCAGACAGGCCGAGCCCGATCACTACACCAGTGACTGCCCCATGGCCGGCCACCAGATCGAGAACGGCCTGAAGGACGGCAGTCACCCCGAACATCCGTTGACCCTGCTGCGCAAGGCCTACGGCATCTGAAAGCCAACCAATCGAAAAGGAGAAGGATCATGGCAGCTACCGGACACAGTGAAGACAGCAGCAAACTCCGCCAGGAGGTGCTGGACATGCATCGGGCCATCGTTTCCCTGATGGAAGAGCTGGAGGCGGTGGACTGGTACAACCAGCGCGCCGATGTGTGCAGTGATCCCGAACTGAAGGCCATCCTCGAGCACAACCGCGACGAGGAGAAGGAGCATGCTTCCATGCTGCTCGAATGGATCCGGCGGCAGGATGGCGCCTTCGACAAGGAACTGAAGGATTACCTGTTTACCGACAAACCCATCGCTGAACTGGAGAGTCATCACCATGAGTGAAGCCGCTGTTGCCGAACGCGCCGAACACCGGCATGCACTGCAACCCGGGGATCTGCTCAGCCTCGAGGAATACGACAAGCAGCGCCCCGAGTTCCGTCAACGTGTCATGGCGCACAAGCAGAACCGCAAGGTCCATCTGGGCGAGCACGCCACCCTCTACTTCGAGGATCGGCTCACCATGCAGTACCAGATCCAGGAGATGCTGCGCATCGAGCGGATCTTCGAGCAGGAAGGCATCCGTGAGGAACTGGCTGCCTACAACCCGCTGATCCCCGAGGGCCGCAATCTCAAGGCCACCTTCATGATCGAGTACGAAGACGTGGAGGAGCGCAAGCAGGCCCTGGCGAAGCTCATTGGCATCGAGGACAAGGTCTGGATCCGGGTTGCCGGTTTCGACAAGGTCTATCCCATCGCCAACGAGGATCTGGAACGCTCCACCGAGGAAAAGACCTCCTCCGTGCACTTTCTGCGCTTCGAGTTCACCCCGGAGATGATCGAAGCCGCCAAACAGGGCGCCGACCTGGCCATTGGCGTCGAACACGACAACTACCAGGCCACGGTCGACCCCCTGCCGAAGAACGTGCGGGATTCGCTGGTTGCCGACTTCGATTGAGGGGGCTGCAAATAACACGGAGGGCACGGAGACACGGAGGGCACGGAGGAGATTGTAATTGCAGGTGCGGCGCCCTCGCCGTGATGAAACGGTAGCGGGTAGCTGGGATTGGGTAGCCGGTAAAAGCGTGGACAAAACCGTCTCCCGGATACCAGTTACCCTTCCCCAGCTACCAGATAATCGCGGCGAAGGCGCCGCTCCTGCAAACGTCTCTCTGCTTCCTCGGCGCTATTTGCAGTGATCCCAACTGCACCCCGCTGCCATTGTTTCTGAACGATCTTAACAATCAAATTCTCCATGCCCTCCGTGTCTCCGTGTCCTCCGTGTTCCTTCCACCCCACCCGCTCGAAGCCCCCGCCCCGAAAATGCTAAACTACCCGTTCACATGCCCCTGAACGGAACCACCACCATCAAACGCACACCCGTCATCGTGCCTCGCGAGGAGCACTGCATTTCCCGCGCCGATATCAGCGAGTCGGCGCTGAAGGTGCTCTATCGGCTGCACAAGGAGGGCTTCCAGGCCTATCTGGTTGGCGGCGGGGTGCGGGATCTGCTGCTGGGGCGCAAGCCCAAGGATTTCGACGTGGCTACCGATGCCCGGCCCGAGGAGGTGCGGCGCATCTTCCGCAACTGCCGGCTGATCGGTCGGCGCTTCCGGCTGGCTCACGTGCATTTCGGCCGCGAGATCATCGAGGTGGCCACATTCCGCGCGCCCCATACTGCCGGCGGGGAAGGGGAGGGCATCACCGAGGACGGACAGATCCTGCGGGACAACGTCTACGGCACGCTGGAAGAGGATGCCTTCCGGCGCGACTTCACGGTCAATGCGCTGTATTACAACATCGCCGACTTCTCGGTGGTGGACTACACCGGCGGGCTGGCCGATCTGGAGGCCGGTGTGCTGCGCTTCATCGGCGACGCCCGTACCCGCATCCTCGAGGATCCGGTGCGCATGCTGCGCGCGGCCCGGTTCGCGGCCAAGCTGGGCTTCACCCTGGCGCCGGGGCTGCGGGAGCTGATCCTGGAACTGGGCGACCGGCTCGACAACGTGCCGCCGGCGCGCCTGTTCGACGAGGTGCTCAAGCTGTTCCACACCGGCCATGCCCTGCATTCCTACGAGGTGCTGCGGGATCTGGATCTGTTCGGTTACCTGTTCGCGCAGACCGACGAGCTGCTCCAGGAAGGCGACGAGTACACCGATGCCTTCATTCGCCAGGCCCTGCACAACACCGACGAGCGCATTCATGCCGGCAAGGGCGTCAATCCCGCCTTCCTGTTCGCCGCGCTGCTGTGGGGGCCGGTGCACGACGAGGTGAAATACCTGCTGGCCGAAGGCATGACCGAGCTGCAGGCCCTGCAGGAGGCGGGCAACGAAATCCTGGCCGCCCAGCTCGAGCAGGTGACCATTCCCAAGCGTTTCAGCTTTCCCATGCGCGAGAT
>JALVBM010000291.1 GCA_027010665.1 Chromatiales bacterium | reverse complement strand
CCGTAGAGACGGGTTGACTTGACAATGTAGCCATGCGAGATGCCGCGTGGCCAGCGCTGCTGTCGTTTTGGTACATTGCCATGCAAGCACACCCAATGCATCAGATTCCCGCGCAGGATTTTCCTCGGCCCTCGATCGTCGTTCCTCGCCACTTTTTTGGTGCGTTGCTACGCGAACGCACCCTACGCCTCTAGTGAATCAGGTTTTCCTCGTCACTCGCCACTGTCTTTTTCAGATGGAGCAGGATCACCATGCGCCCGTGAGGGTCGGTGCGTTCTTCCATGGCGTAGGGCGCGAAGCCATGCCGGTGGTAGAGCCGTAATGCGGGCGTGTTGTCGGCGAAGACCGACAGGCGCGCTTCGGGGATGTGGCGTGCCCGGATGCGATCGAGCATGTGCCGCAGCAGTTCCGTTCCCAGACCCTGGCCTCGCCAGCGGGGTGCAATGATCACGTTGCCGATGAAAGCGTGCGCCTGGGGACGAACGTGGTAGAGATTGGCGAAGCCGGCCGCCTCTCCCGCCATTTCCAGGATCGTGGATTCCTCACGTTCGCGCAACAGGGCATGCAACTGGTGCCGATCGAAGGGTGGCACGGCAGCGGGATAGACCCGGAACAGTTCGGCCGGATCGGCGAGCCATTCGAGGATCGCGGCCTGATCCGCTTCGGCCACCGGCCGGAATCGGGGCTTGGGCTCGGTCATGATGTTGTCAGTCCAGTTCCAGCTCGGCGAGCTGGCGGGCGATGGCAGCCAGACGGGTGCGAGCGTCCTCTTCGGCGAGCAGGGCCTGCTTTTCGGTCAGATCCAGGGGCAGCAGTTCGGCCAGGCGGGCGCCGACCCAGTCGGCATCGTCCCAGCTCGGTGTCAGGGTGGTGTAGGGCGGTTCGAGCTGGGCAAGGATCTGGCGCAGCAGCTCCACGAGACGGGCATGATCCGGCGCCACGGCACAGGTGGCCACCGCAGGCAACAATTCCACCTCTGCGCGGATCAGGCGATCGGGCTGCACCTGCATGTCGAGGATGCGGAAGCGGGACTCGCCCTCGAGGGTGACGCCGAGCAGGCCGTCGGGGCGCTTGTGCCAGTAGCGGATGTGGGTGAGGGTGCCAAGTTCGTGGATCTCGGGCACGCCGTCGGTTTCGCTGCCGTCGCGGATCAGGACCACGCCGATGCCGGTGTCGTGGCGCAGGCAGTCGGCGACCATGTCGAGATAGCGCGGTTCGAAGATGCGCAGCGGCAACACGCCACCAGGGAAGAGCACGGTCTTGAGCGGGAACAGGGGAATGGTGAGCCGCCGACCGTTCATGGGTGGTCTATTCCTCGAGACCCCAGCGCGGCAGCAGATCGTGTTCCACCTCCAGGTGATCGAGCACCCGGGCGACCACGAAGTCCACCACGTCGGCCACGGTTTGCGGCCGGTGATAGAAACCGGGATTGGCCGGCAGCACGGTGGCGCCGGCCTGGGCCACGGTGAGCATGTTCTGCAGATGAATGACCGACAGGGGCGTCTCGCGCAGGACCAGGATCAGCCGGCGGCGTTCCTTGAGCATCACGTCGGCGGCGCGTTCGAGCAAATCGTCGGAGCTGCCGTGGGCGATGGCCGCAAGCGTGCCGGTGGTGCAGGGGCAGACCACCATCGACCCGGCCGGATGGGAACCGGAGGCGATGGGCGCGAGCCAGTCCTCGCGACCGAAGACGGTGAGCTGCTCGGGCGGCGCATCGTAAAGCGCGCTGAAGAATGCGCGCATCTCCTCGGGGCGGGCCGGCACGTCGAGATCCGCTTCCAGCTTCAGGACCATGCGGCCGGCTTTGGAGATCAGCAGCCAGACTTCCCGCCCCTGGCCGAGTAGCACTTCCAGCAGGCGCAGGCCGTAGGCGCTGCCGGAGGCGCCGGTCATGGCGAGAACGATGGGCGACGGGGAATTCATGCCGACGGGATGTTCCGTTTCGTTTCTGTGCGCAGGGCCTCGAGCAGACGCGCGTGGATGTTCTCGAAACCGCCGTTGCTCATCACCAGCACATGGGTGCCGGGCGCGGCGGCCGCCAGTACGGCGTCGATGATGCCGGCCGTGTCGTCGAACACTTCAGCGGCGGCCAGCCCTTCAACTATAGCAGTCATGTCCCAGTCGATCCCGGGCGGACGGTAGAGCAGGACCCGATCGGCAATGCGCAGGGCATCGGCCAGCTTATCGGCGTGCACGCCCAGACGCATGGTGTTGGAGCGGGGTTCGAGCACGGCGATGATCGGGGCCTTGCCAACCCGCCGGCGCAGGCCGGCCAGGGTGGTCTCGATGGCGGTGGGATGGTGGGCGAAGTCGTCGTAGACGGTCACGCCGCCTTCGACGCCGCGCACTTCCATGCGCCGTTTCACGCCGGCGAAACGCCCCAGGCTGGCGCAGGCCTGCGCCACCGGCACGCCGGCATGACGGGCCGCGGCGATGGCGGCCAGGGCATTGAGCCGGTTGTGGGCGCCGGGCACGTCCCAGTCCACGCGGCCGGCTTCGCGGCCGTCGAGCAATACCTCGAATCCCTCGCCCTGCGCGTCGGCCTCGACGCGCCAGCGGTTGTCGGCGCCATCGCCGAAGGTCTCCACCGGCGTCCAGCAGCCCCGTTCCAGCACCCGGTCGAGGTTCGCATCGTCGCCGTTGCGGATCACCAGCCCGTTGCCGGGCACGGTGCGCAACAGGTGATGGAACTGGGTCTCGATGGCGGCCAGATCCGGAAAGATGTCGGCGTGATCGTATTCGAGATTGTTGAGAATGCAGGTGCGCGGCCGGTAGTGGACGAACTTGGAACGCTTGTCGAAGAAGGCGGTGTCGTATTCGTCGGCCTCGACGACGAAGAAGGGGGCTGCGCCGAGCCGGGCGGAGACACCGAAATTGCCCGGCACACCGCCGATGAGAAAGCCGGGGTTGAGGCCCGCATCCTCCAACAGCCAGGCCAGCAGGCTGGCGGTGGTGGTCTTGCCGTGGGTGCCGGCCACGCCCAGCACCCAGCGATCCCGCAGCACGTGTTCGGCCAGCCACTCGGGACCCGAGACATAGGGCAGCCCCCG
>JALVBM010000290.1 GCA_027010665.1 Chromatiales bacterium | reverse complement strand
ATCGACGGGATGCAGGGCGAGTCGGTAAGGCATGGACGGGGCGATGACGAAAACGGCCGCGCAGTATAGCAGGTCGTTCGCTCAGCACTGCTCCCAGGGCAGGCCGTGGTAGCGCCAGCCGCCGATGCTGCTGCGGTGATGATGTTCGTCCAGCTCGCCCTCGAAGCCTTCGTCGATGTTGTACACGGCGGTGAAGCCTTCCTTGACCAGCAGTTCACCCGCCTCGAGGGAGCGTTTGCCGCTGCGGCAGATGAGCAGCACCGGGGCCGAATGGATCTCGCCCTTCTCGATCTTGCCACCGAGCAGCAGCTTGCGCACCTCGCGCACGAAATCGGGATTCACCACCCAGTCGGGCTCGTCGATCCAGGGAATGTTGATGGCCCCCACGGGATGCCCGACGAACAGGTATTCCATGCTCGAACGCACGTCCACCAGCACGGCGCGGGGATTCCCCTGCAGGAGCTCCCAAGCCTGCTGGCAAGTGATGGTCTGCAGTTTGCGCGGCATGCTGCAAGTCTAGCCCACAATCCCGTTCGCTTCCTGTGGGCATGGCAGACACGTTGGACATCGCTTTCCTGCTAGAATAGAAAACATTCCCGTTACGAAGAAGCCACCAGGTGTACCCATGTCCGATACCGATTTCTCGAAGGAAGAACTGATCCTGCAGATGATGCGCAAGACCCTCACCGACGTGGCCAAGGACACCTACACCCAGCCGGGTCTGCGCCATCCCCTCTCGGAGCAGACCATCGTCAACATCCGCGAGACCCTCAAGCTCATCACGGCCCGGGAACGGGAGCTGGCCGAAGCCGCCGGTCGCCCGTCGCAGGTGCGGCCACGCTACGTGGACGAGCCCCGCCCCCAGTCGGTCGTGGTGCAGCTCGATCCGGCCATGAAGACCGGCAAGCCGAACCCGGACGAGACGGCCGACTGATCCGGCATGGCCGCGCCCGAACTGGAGGCCCTGCAGGCCGCCGCGGCGCGGATCCTCGAAACCCATCCCGAGGGGCTGAGCGAATACGCCCTGCTCACCCGCCTGCGCGAGGACGGGCAACTGCCACCCATGGCGCCCGGCGACAACCTGGCCCTGTTCCGAAGCCATTTCCTGCTCTTCCATGTGCTCTACCGCCTGCGTGACGCATGGCGGGAGACGCAGCGTTGCGAACTGTGCATCACGCCCCTGCGCATCGCGCTCGAACCGTACACCGCCGGCCAGCAGGCCATCGGCCCGAGCGATCCCCTGCGGGACTACTACCTGGATCTGCGCCACCTGGACGAGACCGGCGAGACCGAGGTGGAAACCCTGCTCGCCGACTTCTGGCGGCGCCTGGCCGGCACCGACGAGCGAGCTGCCGCCCTCGCCGTGCTGGGCCTGACCGATCCGGTGGACGCCGCAACCATCAAGCTGCGCTACCGGGAGCTGGTGATGCAGCACCATCCCGACCGGGGAGGCGACACCCGCCGGCTGCAGGAGATCAACGAGGCGATGGCTTGGCTGGAGCGGGGATAAGCGGTAGCTGGGGCGGTATGCGGAGCAGGGAAATCTGCTTTAACACGAATTCATTGAAACGGGCTTGCCACCAATCATCTGTAGGAGCGGCGCCCTCGCCGCGAACGATACAGGGACGAGTGGCGAGGGCCGAGGGAAAACGGGTTGATTGGCTTCGCTAACCTCGTCCCTCGCCACTCGGCCCTCGGCCCTGTTTTTCGCGGCGAGGGCGCCGCTCCTGCACCGGATTCGATTGGCTGTGTGACGCATATCGGGCCGGTGCTTCAGCCTTCCAGTTCGGCCCAGCGGTCATAGGCGGCTTCCAGCTCGGCATTGAGCGCGTCCAGTTCGGCCAGGGTTTGGGCGATGGTCTCGCCGTCCTGCTTGTAGAAGGCGGGATCGGATGTCTGTTGCTGGAGTTCCTGCTGCCGGCGTTCGAGTTCCTCGATGCGCGCCGGCAGGGCGTCGAGTTCGCGCTGTTCCTTGTAGCTCAGCTTGCGGCTGGCCGGCAGGGCCTTGGGCCGGGCTGGCTTTGGCCTAGCGCTGGCGGCAGGCGTCTTCACCTCGGTCTGTTTCGCCTGCCACGCCTGCCAGTCGCTGTAGCCGCCCACGTATTCACCGATCCGGCCGTCGCCCTCGAACACCAGGGTGCTGGTGACCACGTTGTCGAGGAAGGCCCGATCGTGGCTGACCAGCAGCAGGGTGCCCTGGAACTCGGCCAGCAGCGCTTCGAGCAGTTCCAGGGTTTCCACGTCGAGATCGTTGGTGGGCTCGTCCATCACCAGCAGGTTGGCCGGGCGGGTGAACAGGCGCGCCAGCAGCAGGCGATTGCGTTCGCCGCCGGAGAGGCTCTTCACCGGGGAACGCACCCGTTCGGGCGCGAACAGGAAGTCCTGCAGATAGCTGATCACGTGCTTCTGCCGGCCGTTGACGGTGACCGTGTCGCTGCCGCGATTGAGGTTCTCGAGCACGCTCTTTTCCGGGTCGAGCTGCGCGCGGGCCTGATCGAAATAGGCCACTTCCAGGCGGGTGCCGAGGCGCACCGAACCGGCATCCGGTTGCAGCTCGCCGAGCAGCAGGCGGATCAGGGTGGTCTTGCCGGCGCCGTTGGGCCCGATGATGCCCACGCGATCGCCGCGCAGGATGCGGGTGGAGAAGTCGCGGATGATCGTCCGGCCGTCGTAGCCGACGCTGGCCTGCTCCACTTCCACCACCAGTTGCCCCGAGCGCTCCGCCGCTTCCAGTTGGATACGCGCCTGGCCGGTCCGTTCGCGGCGGGCCGCCCGTTCGCGCCGCATCTGCTCCAGGGCCCGCACCCGGCCCTCGTTGCGGGTGCGCCGGGCCTTGATGCCCTGGCGGATCCAGGCTTCCTCCTGCTGCAGGCGCTTGTCGAAACGGGCATTGGCCTGTTCCTCGGCGGCCAGACGCTCCTCGCGCCGGCGCAGGTAATTGGCATAGTCGCCGGGCCAGGAAGTGAGCCGCCCCCGATCCAGTTCCAGGATGCGGGTGGCGAGGCGTTGCAGGAAGGCCCGGTCGTGGGTGATGAACAGCAACGCGCCCTCGTAGGCCAGCAGGAACTCCTC
>JALVBM010000289.1 GCA_027010665.1 Chromatiales bacterium | reverse complement strand
CCTTCCACCGACCCTGCTATTCCCCCCGTTCCAGATGCTCCGCCAGATACAACCACGTCTCGATCACGCTGTCCGGGTTGAGTGACACGCTGTCGATGCCCTGTTCCATGAGCCAGAAGGCCAGGTCCGGATAGTCTGACGGGCCCTGGCCGCAAATGCCGATGTATTTGTTCTGGCGTTTGCAGGCGCGGATGGCCATGCTCATCAGGGATTTCACCGCTTCGTTGCGCTCGTCGAAGAGTTCGGCCACCAGGCCCGAGTCGCGATCCAGGCCCAGGGTGAGCTGGGTGAGATCGTTGGAGCCGATGGAGAAGCCGTCGAAGTATTTGAGGAAGCGGTCGGCCAGCAGGGCATTGGCGGGGATTTCGCACATCATGATGATGCGCAGGCCGTTTTCTCCACGGACCAGGTCGTTTTCCTTGAGCAGGTTGACCACGGTGTGGGCCTCTTCCGGGGTGCGCACGAAGGGGATCATGATGTCCACGTTGTCGAGGCCGAGAACGTCGCGCACCTTCTTGAGCGCGAAACATTCCAGCTCGAAGCAGTCCTCGAATTGCCGTGAGACGTAGCGCGAGGCGCCGCGGAAGCCGATCATAGGGTTTTCCTCGTCCGGTTCGTAGGCGGCGCCACCAATCAGGTTGCGATATTCGTTGGACTTGAAGTCGGACAGGCGCACGATGACGCGATGGGGATGGAAGGCCGCGGCAATGGTGGCGATGCCCTCGGTCAGCTTCTCGATGTAGAAGCTCACCGGATCGGCATAGCCGGCGATGCGTTCGTCGATCTGTTCGCGGATTTCCGGCGGCTGCCTGCGGTACTGCAGCAGGGCCTTGGGATGAATGCCGATGTTGCGGTTGATGATGAACTCCAGCCGTGCCAGGCCCACGCCGTGGTTGGGCAGGGCCGAGAAGGCAAAGGCCCGGCCCGGAGTGGCGACGTTCATCATGATCCTGAACGGCAGTTCCGGCATTTCGGCCAGATCGATCCTGCGCAACCGGTAGCGCAGGGCGCCCCGATAGACATGGCCGGTCTCGCCCTCGGCGCAGGAAACGGTCACCGTCTCGCCATCGGGCACCGTCTCGGTGGCATCGCCGCAGCCGACCACGGCCGGCACACCCAGCTCGCGGGCGATGATGGCGGCATGACAGGTTCGGCCCCCGCGGTTGGTGACGATGGCCGCGGCCCGTTTCATGATCGGTTCCCAGTCGGGGTCGGTCATGTCGGTCACCAGCACGTCGCCTTCGGCGATGCGGTCCATCTCGTCGAGGTTGCGGATCACCTTCGCCGTGCCGCTGCCGATGCGCTGGCCGATGGCGCGGCCGCTGGCCAGGATCTGGCCCGTCTCCTCCAGCTCGTAACGTTCGAGGATCCGTCCCTCCCGGCTCTTCACCGTCTCGGGGCGGGCCTGCACGATGTAGAGTTGCTGATCCTCGCCGTCTTTGGCCCATTCGATGTCCATGGGACGCCCGTAGTGGCGCTCGATGGCCATGGCCTGGCGGCCCAGTTCGGCCAGTTCCGCGTCGTCGAGACAGAAACGCCGCTGATCGGCTTCCGGGACCGGTTCGACGCGCGTGCTCGTGTCGCATCCATGGCCGGAGCCGAAGACCATGCGCTGGCGCTTGCTGCCGAGGGTGCGCGACAGCACCGGAAAGTGGCCGCTCTCCAGTGCCGGCTTGTAGACATAGAATTCGTCGGGGTTGACCGATCCCTGCACCACCATCTCGCCCAGGCCCCAGCTACCGGTGATGAACACCACCTTGTCGAAGCCGCTCTCGGTGTCGAGGGTGAACATCACGCCGGAACAGGCCAGGTCGGAGCGCACCATCTTTTGCACGCCGGCGGACAGGGCGATCCGATCATGGGCGAAACCCTTGTGTACCCGGTAGGCGATGGCGCGGTCGTTGTAGAGCGAGGCGAAGACCGTGTGAATGGCCCGGCGCAGGTTGTCCAGACCCCGGATGTTGAGACAGGTTTCCTGCTGGCCGGCGAAGGAGGCATCGGGCAGATCCTCGGCCGTGGCCGAGGAGCGTACCGCGAAGCTGGCCGTCTTGCCGTAGCATTCCACC
>JALVBM010000288.1 GCA_027010665.1 Chromatiales bacterium | reverse complement strand
CAGGTTGTCCAGACCCCGGATGTTGAGACAGGTTTCCTGCTGGCCGGCGAAGGAGGCATCGGGCAGATCCTCGGCCGTGGCCGAGGAGCGTACCGCGAAGCTGGCCGTCTTGCCGTAGCATTCCACCAGTCGCCGGTAGGCCGCGTCCAGGGCCGTATCGAGTTCGGGCGGGAAGGGTGTGGCCAGGATCCATTCCCGGATTTCGCGCCCGGCCTCGGCCAGGGCGACGACGTCGTCCACGTCGAGATTCGCCAGTCGTTCGGCAATGCGCCGGTCCAGACCGTCGGTAGAAAGGAAGGCGCGATAGGCCTCGGCCGTGGTGGCGAACCCGCCCGGCACGTTGACCCCGGCGTCCCGCAGATGGCGGATCATTTCGCCCAGTGAGGCGTTCTTGCCGCCCACCTGCGGCAGGTCGGCCATGCCGATGTCCTCGAACCAGAGAATGGCTTTCATGTCGCGTCCTTCTGCTGTGTGGTCGATCCCGCGGGCGTACCATTCCGGCGCCGGGCCTGCCATACTGCATCCCTGAATGCCGATGATCGGCGGTGTCCCGCTACCCGGCGCGTCCTGCCAGTGTAATGACCGGAACAACGGTATGGCAAATCCTCCCCGTCCCGTCTTCTTCGTCTCCGACAGCACCGGCATCACGGTGGAAACTCTCGGCCAGAGCCTGCTGCACCAGTTTCCGGAGCTGGCATTCGGCATCCAGGTACTGCGCTACGTGGACACGCCGGCGAAGGCGCGCAAGGCCCGCGACCGGATCCGCCGCGCCGGTGAACACGGCCGTGGACGCCCCATCGTCTTCAGCACCCTGATCGACGAGGAAGCACGGGCCCTCATCCGGGACAGCGGTGCCCTGTGTCTGGATCTGTTCGAATGCTTCATGGGCCCCCTGCAGCAGGAACTGCATGCCCGGCCCCATCACGCCGCCGGACGCACCCACGGCGTGATCGACGACGACGATTACACGGCGCGCATCGAGGCCGTCAATTTCGCCCTCAAGGCCGACGACGGGGTGAGTTCCCGCCACTATCCTGATGCCGACATCGTGCTGGTGGGCGTCTCCCGCACCGGCAAGACGCCCACCTGCCTGTATCTGGCGCTGCACTACGGCCTGTGCGCGGCCAACCATCCCCTGACCGAGGAGGATCTGGAACGGGAACGGTTGCCGAAGGAACTCGAGCCCTTCCGGGAGAAACTGTTCGGCCTCACCATCCATCCCGAGCGCCTGCACCGCATCCGCAGCCAGCGCCGTCCCGACAGCGAGTACGCCTCCCTGGCCCGTTGCCGTCACGAAGTGCAGCAGGCCGAGGCCATCCTGCGCGCGGCCGGTGTGCCCGTGCTCGATACCACCACCATGTCGGTGGAGGAGATCGCCACCACCATCATCAGCCGGGTGGAACGGTACCGGAACGGGAGTGAGGGCTGAAAATTCCTTGTGAATCAATCAGAAAGGATTTTCGGGGCCGGGAGTTGAAATCCGCGCCCCCGGCGCCCATGTTTCCCGGAAATTCCGCATCACCGAAACGAGGAGTCTGATCGACCATGAGCGTGGACACCCACAAGGAAACCCTGGGTTTCCAGACCGAGGTGAAGCAACTGCTTCACCTGATGATTCACTCCCTCTACTCCAACAAGGAGATCTTCCTGCGGGAACTGGTCTCCAATGCTTCCGATGCCAGCGACAAGCTGCGTTTCGAGGCGCTGGGTGACGACGCCCTGTACGAGGGTGATCCCGAGCTGAGCATTCTGATCGACTACGACAAGGAGGCCCGCACCCTGTCCATCACCGACAAGGGCATCGGCATGACCCGCCAGGAGGTGATCGACAACATCGGTACCATCGCCCATTCGGGCACCCGCCAGTTCCTCGAGAACCTCACCGGCGACAAGCAGAAGGACGCCCAGCTCATCGGCCAGTTCGGGGTGGGCTTCTATTCGGCCTTCATCGTCGCCGATCGGGTGACCCTGGAGACCCGCCGCGCCGGCCTGACGCCGGAACACGGCGTGCGCTGGTCCTCGAGCGGCGAGGGTGAATACGACATCGAAACCATCGAACGGGCCGAGCGGGGCACCACTGTGACCCTGCACCTGCGGGAGGGCGAGGACGCGTTCCTCGAGCCCTATCGCCTGCGCAACCTGATCCACAAGTATTCGGATCACATTCCCATCCCGGTCTACATGTACAAGCTCGACGACAAGGGCGAGAAGACCGACGAGAAGGAACAGGTCAACAAGGCTTCGGCGCTGTGGGCCCGGCCCAAGTCGGAAATCACGGACGAGGAATACAAGGAGTTCTACAAGCACATCGCCCACGACTTCGACGATCCCCTCACCTGGGTGCACAGCAAGGTGGAGGGCAAGCAGTCCTACACCACCCTGTTCTATGTGCCGAAGCATGCGCCCTTCGATCTCTACGATCGGGACCGCCGCTATGGCGTGAAGCTCTACGTCAAGCGCGTGTTCATCATGGACGATGCGGAACAACTGGTGCCGAGCTACCTGCGCTTCATCCGCGGGGTGGTGGACTCGGACGATCTGCCGCTGAACATCTCCCGCGAGCTGCTGCAGCACAACAGGCTCATCGACACCATCCGCAGCGCCTCGGTGAAGAAGATCCTGGGTCACCTGGAATCGCTGGCAAAGAACGAACCGGAAACCTATCAGACCTTCTGGGACACCTTCGGCAAGGTGCTCAAGGAAGGCCCGGCCGAGGACTTCGCCAACCGTGACCGGATCGCCAAGCTGTTGCGCTTCGCCTCCACCCGCAGCGAGGGCGAGGCCCAGACCGTGTCCCTGGACGACTATCTCGGTCGCATGGTCGATGGCCAGGACAAGATCTACTACCTCACCGCCGAAACCTGGGCCGCCGCCCGGCACAGCCCGCACCTGGAGAAGCTGGAGAAGAAGGGCATCGAGGTGCTGCTGATGTACGACCGGGTGGACGAATGGATGATGTCCTATCTCAACGAGTATGAGGGCAAGCCGCTGGTCAACGTGGCCAAGGGCGAGCTGGATCTCGGCAAGCTGGAGGACAAGGACGAGGAGAAGAAGCTCAAGCAGGCGGAGAAGGCCTTCAAGGATCTGCTCAAGCGCATGAAGGACGTGCTGGGCGACAAGGTCAAGGAGGTGCGCGTCTCCCATCGCCTGGCCGAATCGCCTTCCTGCCTGGTGGTTGGCGAGCACGACATGGCCGTGAGCATGCAGAAACTGCTCAAGCAGGCCGGTCACCAGATTCCGGAACTGGAGCCGATTCTGGAGATCAACCCGGAACACCCGCTGGTCCAGCGCCTCAAGGACGAGAGCGACGAGACCCGCTTCGCCGACTGGACCTGGGTGCTGTTCGACCAGGCCCTGCTCAGCGAGGGTGGCCAGCTCGACGATCCCTCGCACTTCGTCCGGCGCCTGAACGAACTGTTGTTGCTCATCACCGGCGAGCAGAAGGCGGAAGCCGAAGGGAAGTGAACCCGCGAAACGCCGCTCGAAGAGCGGCGTTTCATTTTTCCGATATCCCATCTGTCCGGCCGCCCGAAGGGTTTGCTATGCTCTTCGTGACGGGGGAGCACGATGACGGCCGAATGTGAAGGGGTGGCAGAGGCGCGGTTCCTGGCGGCAGCCGATCGCCAGCGGCTGATCGATGCCCTTATGGATGCCGGCCATGAGGTGCACGGCCCGGTGGTGCGCGACGGCGTCATCCGTTACGAACCGATCACCACCATCGAGGAACTGCCCCGGGGCTGGCGGGACGAGCAGCAACCGGGCCGCTATCGTCTGCAACGGCAAGACGACGAGCGCCTGTTCGCCTGGGCGGCGCCGGCGCACTCCCTCAAGCCCCATGTGTTCGCGCCCCGGGAAACCCTGTTCACCGCCCGCCGGGATACCGAAGGCCGGCTGACCTTCGAGACGGCCGAGCCGGAGGCACCCCGGATCGCCATTCTCGGCGCGCGGGCCTGCGATCTGGCCGGCCTGTTCCTGCAGGACAAGCATTTTCTCCATGGTCCCCATGCCGATGCGGCCTATCGCGCCCGGCGGCGCAACCTGTTCCTGATTGCGGTGCACTGTACCCATCCGGCGGCCACCTGTTTCTGTGCCGCCACCGGCGACGGGCCGGTGGCCCGCTACGGCTATGATCTCGCCATCGGTGAAATCGACGCCGGCTGGCTGCTGACCGCCCGCAGCGAGGCCGGGGTTGCGATGCTGGCGCGCCTGCCGGTCCAGGAAGCCGATGAGGAACAGCGCCAAGCGGCCGACGCCGCGTTCACCGCGGCCACCCGTGCGCAAACCCGGCGCCTGCCGGAAGGGGATCTTCCGGCCCGCCTCGCGGCGCTGGCCGAATCGCCGGCCTGGGCTGAAGTGGCCGAACGCTGCCTCGCCTGCGGCAACTGCACCGCGGTCTGTCCGAGTTGTTTCTGCCATGCCCACGTGGAGGAAACGGATCTGGACGGCGGGCGCAGCCGGCGCCTTCGCCAGTGGGATTCCTGTTTCACCGCCGGGCACAGCCTGCTCCACGGCCGGCCGGTGCGGGCCGACATCGCCAGCCGCTACCGGCAATGGCTCACCCACAAGCTCGCCGGCTGGCACGAACAGTACGATCGTTCCGGCTGCAGCGGCTGCGGCCGGTGCATCACCTGGTGTCCCGAGGGCATCGATCTGCTGGCCGAGGCGACGGCCGTTCTGGAGACGGCCGAATGAGCACCGCGCTGCCGATGGAAGCGGAAGTGCTCGCGCGGCGCGAGGAATCGCCGGGCCTGTTCACGCTGCAACTGCGCCTGACCGATCCGGCGGCACAGGCGGCCTATGCCTTCCGGCCCGGACAGTTCAACATGCTCTATCTCTATGGCGTGGGTGAGGTGCCCATCTCCATCGTCTCCGATCCCCGGGAGGAGACCCTCATCGAGCACACCATTCGCGCGGTCGGCCGGGTCACGCGCGGGCTGGAACGGCTCGCGCCCGGCGATCGGCTGGGCCTGCGCGGCCCCTTCGGCAACGGCTGGCCGCTGGGCGACTGCGAGCAGCGCGACGTGATCGTGGTCACCGGGGGGCTGGGCTGCGCGCCGGTGACCGGCGCCATTCACTATCTGATGAAACGCCGTGAGCGCTTCGGCCACGTCAACATCGTGCAGGGCGTGAAACATTCGGCGGATCTCATCTGGCGGGAACAGTACGAATGCTGGGCGCGCATGCCCGACACCACCGTGCTGATCGCCGCCGACGAGGCGGAACCGCTGTGGCCCTGGCACGTCGGGCGGGTGACCGATCTGTTCGATCGCCTGCATTTCGATCCGGCACAGACCATCGTGCTCAGTTGCGGCCCCGAAGGGATGATGATCGCCGTGGCCGAACAGTTGCAGGCGAAGGGGATCCCGCCGGAGCGGATCTGGCTGAGCCTCGAGCGCAACATGCAGTGCGGCATCGGCCTGTGCGGTCACTGCCAGTTCGGGGCCAGATTCGTTTGTCGGGACGGGCCGGTATTCCGCTGGCGTGACGTGGCCTCCCGGCTCAAGATCCGGGGGTTGTGAACATGAAACCGCGCATCGCCGTGCACAAGTTTTCCTCCTGTGACGGCTGCCAGCTGGCCTTCCTCAATGCCGGCGAGGATCTGCTGACCCTGTCGAAGCTGGTGGACATCGTCCATTTTCCCGAAGCCGGCCCCTGTGATCCGGACGCGACGGTCGATCTGGCGCTGGTGGAGGGCAGTGTCTCCACGCCCGAAGAGGCGGAACGGATCGTGCGCATTCGTGAACGGAGCCGACAGCTTGCCACCATCGGCGCCTGCGCCACCGCCGGTGGCCTGCAGGCCCTGCGTAACTTCGCCGATGCTGACGCGTGGCTGGCCGGCGTCTATGCCACCCCCGAGACAGTCTCGGCCCTGGCCACGGCCAGACCGGTGCGTGACTACGTGAAGGTGGATTTCGAACTGTGGGGCTGTCCGGTGGACGGCGGACAGGTGCTGCAGGCGGTGCGCGACGTGCTCTTCGGCGTTGCCCCGGCCATCCCCGACGAGAAGATCTGCCTCGAATGCAAGCGCCAGGGGCATCCCTGCGTGATCGTCACCCGCGGCGAGCCCTGCATGGGCCCGGTGACCCGCACCGGCTGCGGCGCCATCTGCCCGTCCATGGGACGCGGCTGCTATGCCTGCTTCGGCCCGGCCGAGAATCCCAACACCGATGCCTTCGCCACCCGCCTGGAAGG
>JALVBM010000287.1 GCA_027010665.1 Chromatiales bacterium | reverse complement strand
GCCGAACATCATATTTCCGGACACAGCTCTCGAAGCCTCAAGGCAAACGCTTTTTCTAGTTCCTCGTTCCTAGTTCCTGGTTCCTGGTTCCTCGTCCCTGGTCTCCGCCGTTCTCCGATCCACTTCCTCTGCCAACCGTTTCAACGCCGGGGCGACGACGACTTCCGGCGGCGTGGCCGGTTCCAGTCGTTTCAGGGCATCGGGCAGCCGGGCCAGTTCCGCGTCGAGTCGTGCCCGAATGGTGGCCAGGTCCTCCGGCGGGGCCAGGCGCTGGCCGTTTCGCATCACGGGTTGCAACAACGGCTGGCCGGCCTGGGTATCGTCTTCCAGCGTGAGGATGTCCCGCCGCAGGCGGCCATCGTCATCGAGCTGGCGGTAGACCTGCTTGCGGCCCGGCCAGGTGGCCTTGCCGGTGGAGCGTTTGCGCCGGGCGATGCCGGCGTATTCCTGCAGCTTGTAGGCACAGTCAAGGTAGGGGGCGTCGTTGGAGGTGTCGAGCCGGGTGCCGATGCCGAAACCGTCGATCGGGGCGCCGGCGGCGAGCAGATCGCGCACGGCGTATTCGTCCAGGTTGCCGGAGCAGAAGATGCCGATTTCGGGGTGACCGGCATCGTCGAGGATCCGGCGCACCTGTTTCGACAGGGCTGTCAGATCGCCGGAATCGAGGCGCACCGCCTTGACCGGGCAGCCTTCGGCCTTCAGGCGATCGGCCATGGCCGCCACCTTGCGGGCCCCGGCCAGGGTGTCGTAGGTGTCGATGAGCAGCACCACGTTGTCGGGCTGGGAGCGTGCGAAGTGTTCGAAGGCCAGGGTTTCGCTGTCGTGGGCCTGCACGAAGGAATGGGCCATGGTGCCGAAGGCCGGCACACCGTACCGCTGTTCGGCCAGCACCGTGGAGGAGCCGGCGAAGCCGGCGATGTAGGTGGCCCGGGCAGCGAACATCCCGGCCTCGGCGCCATGGGCGCGCCGCATGCCGAAGTCCACCAGCAGCTTGTCCGGCGCCGCAAGGCGCGAACGCACCGCCTTGCTGGCCAGCAGGATCTGCAGGTGCAGGATGTTGATCAGCCGGCTCTCCACCAGCTGCGCTTCGGGCATGGGGGCCACGACCCGCAGCACCGGCTCGTCGGGAAAGAACACGGTGCCCTCGGGCATGGCCTGGACGTCGCCCGTGAAGCGCAGGCCGGCAAGATGATCGAGCAGGTGATCGTTGAAGCGGCCGGTGGATTTCAGCCAGGCGATTTCCGCTTCGCCAAAGCGCAGGTTTTCGAGGAATTCGAGCGCCTGTTCCAGGCCGGCGGCGACCAGAAAGTTGCGCCCCTCGGGCAGCTTGCGCACGAACAGCTCGAACACGGCCGTGTCGGTCATGCCCTGATCGACATAACCCTGCAGCATGGTGAGCTGATAGAGATCCGTGAGCAGCGGGCTGGCGAGCGGATCGAAATCCCGGCTCATGCGGCCTCCAGATCGTCGAGAGTGACGGGCACGGCACCGGCGGCCGTCATTTCGGCGATGGCCCTGTCGCCATCGCCGGGATTCACGTTCACGGCGCGAATGGCGTCGGTCAGCAGGAAGACCGTGAAGCCGTTGGCGAGCGCATCCTTGACGGTATTGCGCACACAGTAGTCGGTGGCCAGCCCGCCCACGAACAGGCGGCGGACACCAGCCGCCTTCAGCCGTTCGGCCAGATCGGTGTCCTGGAATCCCGAATAGGCTTCCCGCTCCGCCTCGGTGGCCTTGGAGACGATCCAGGCGTCTTCGGGCAGTTGCAGGTCATCGGCGAAGGCCGCGCCCGGTGTGTCGGCCACGCAATGGACGGGCCAGGGACCGCCCTGTTCGCGGAAGGAGCAGTGATTCGGCGGATGCCAGTCGCGGGTGGCAATCACCGGCAGGCCGGCGGCCCTGAAGCGCGCAATCCAGGCATTGAGCGGCGCGATGACGGCATCGCCCTCGGGCACGGCCAGGGCGCCGCCCGGCAGGAAGTCCTTCTGCACGTCCACGACGATCAGGGCATCGCCCGGTTGCAGTCGCACGGTATTCATGACAAGTCCCGGGAATGGCTGGAAAGGATGTGATGATAACCCGGATCAACCCGCTTCAATGGGAAGATGGGGCCTCCGAGGCCTGGATCAAGCCCAGCCGGGTGGCTTCCAGCGCCGCTTCCGCCCGGGAGGTGATGTTGAGCTTGCGATAGATGGAGCGGGTATGGCCGGCGATGGTGTTGCGCGAGCGGCCGAGCAGTCGTGCCGTCTCCTGCAGGGAATAGCCCTTGGCGATCAGCAGCAGGACTTCTTCCTCCCGCGGCGTCAGTCCCGTTTCCCGCGGTATTGCCGGTTGCTCACGGAAGTGGCGCAGAATCTTGCGGGCGATGGTCGGCGACAGAGGCGGCTCGCCCTTGAGGATGCCGCGCAGTTTTTCCACCAGTTCGCCACGGGGCTGTTCCTTGAGCAGATAGCCGTGGGCGCCGGCCTTGAGGGCCTCGAACACGTGATAGTCGTCATCGAAGATGGTGGTGATGACCACGTAGGTCTGCGGATGCCGGGCGGTGATGATACGGGTGATGTCGATGCCGCTGCCGTCGGGCAGGTTGAGATCCACGAGCGCGAGATTGAAGCTGCGTTCCGCCAGCAGGCGTTCCGCCGTGGCATGGCAATCGGCCTCGAACAGTTCCGCGGCGGGAAAGACTTCGCGCAGCATGGACGCCTGCCATGCGCGGATGCCTTTCATGTCTTCGAGGATCAGGATCGATTGCATGACGTCTTCCTCCTCTTTGCTTTCCATGTGACAGTTGAAACACGTTGAAGAAAGTCGTCACGTGAGGGCGGCTTGAAAAAATGTTATGGCATGACCGGAACGAATGCAAAGAAAAGCAATAAAAACAGGCAAAAATGGTACTTTCTCACGACGTTTTTCCGGAGGCCACAGAAACGTTGGGTCATAGTCATAGACGCAAAGCGCTATCCGAACGAAGGGGGTGATCCCCTTCGGTCATGCGGCGCAAAAAGCCGGTCGTCCTGCCAGACTTGTACCGAAACGCGGGACGGATGCTGTGCAGTCGCTCCGCACATCGCAAGGCAAACTGACCGAAGAGGAGAAACCGTCATGAACAAGTACTGGATGATGTCCCTGGCCCTGATGTCCCTGTCGGGCCTGGTTCGCGCCGAATGCCCCCAGTCCATGCCCAACGACGAGCTGGTGGACTGTATCGTGGTCGAAGGATCGGGCGAGGACTATGTGGAATGGAAGGCCCGTTTCGAAACCGACTATCGTGAACACCAGGCGGAGCTGAAGCGCCAGGCCGAATCCCCGGCGGTCGAGGATACGGTGGCCAGGGCCGATCAGGACAAGCCGTGAGCCAAGGGCGGAAATGCATTGGTGGGAAGGAAGTGCACGGGTATAATCCCGTGAAACGGACCTTCCTCCGATGCATCATCTCCACAACCGCACCGTCTTTTCCTGGGCGCTCTACGACTGGGCCAACTCGGCCTTCGCCACCGCGGTGCTGGCCGGCTTCTTTCCCATCTTCTTCAAGAGCTGGTGGAGCGCCGATCTGCCGGCGACCGAGAGTACCTTTCAACTGGGTCTGGCCAATTCCCTCGCCAGTACCGTGATCGTGATCCTGGCGCCGATGCTCGGCGCCATCGCCGACGTCGGCGGTCTGCGCAAGCGCTTTCTGCTGCTGTTCGCGGCCCTGGGCATCACCATGACGGCCGGGCTCTATTTCGTGGGGCAGGGGGAGAGTCAGCTTGCGCTCGTCTGTTTCGTTCTGGCCAGCATCGGCTTCTCGGGCAGCGTGGTGTTCTACGATGCCCTGATCGTGTCGGTGACCGAGGAATCCCACTACGACATCGCTTCGGCCTGGGGTTATGCCCTGGGCTATCTGGGCGGTGGGCTGCTGTTTGCGGGCACGGTGGCCATGACCCTTTGGCCCGAGGTCTTCGGGCTGGAGAGCGCGGCCGAGGCCGTGCGGGTTTCCTTCCTGTGTGTGGCCGCCTGGTGGCTGATCTTTTCGCTGCCACTGATATTCTGGGTGCCCGAACCGCCGGGCGGAGGGCCGGTGCGCATCGGCGCGGCGGTACGGGGCGGCTTTCGGCAACTGGCCGGAACCTTTCGCAAGGTGCGCCGCTTGCGGGTGGTGGGCCTGTTCCTGCTGGCCTACTGGCTCTACATCGACGGTGTGGACACCGTGGTCCGCATGGCGGTGGACTACGGCATGGCCCTGGGTTTCGATTCGAACAACCTGATCACGGCCCTGCTGGTGACCCAGTTCGTGGGTTTTCCCGCGGCCATCGCTTTCGGTCTGCTGGGCAACCGCATCGGGCCCAGGCCGGCCATTCTCATCGCCATCGCCGTGTATATCGGCGTCATCGTCTGGGCCTACTTCATGCAGCACGTGGGCGAGTTCTATGCGCTTGCCGTGGTCATCGGGCTGGTTCAGGGCGGCGTGCAGGCCCTCAGCCGTTCGCTGTACGCCCGGCTGATCCCGCCGGATCAATCCGCCGAATTCTTCGGCTTCTACAACATGCTGGGCAAGTTTGCGGCCATTCTCGGGCCCCTGCTCATGGGTTCCGTTGGTCTGCTGACCGGCAGTCCGCGCATTTCCATTCTCTCCGTCGCCATCCTGTTCGTGGCCGGTGGTCTGCTGCTGATGAAAGTGGACGTGGAACGGGGGCGCCAGATGGCGCGCCAGCCTGACTGAGGAGCCGGTTGGTCAAAAAATCGTCGATTCGTGATCCGGATCACATTCTGACATTGGCTTTCCCGTGGTGTTGTCCGACAAAATGTCTAGACTGAAAGTGTTAATACCATGGTAGTACCCTCACACTTTCCGGACAGACAAGGAGACACCGGCCATGAATGCGCTTGTGAACGACAAGGGGATCGAGGCGTTTGGGCGCTTTGAAGCACTGACCATCGACCATCGGGCAGACCAGGATGCGGTCTGGTATGCCATGCACGCCCAGCCGCGACCGTGTTTTTCGCCGGGGCTGCTGGCGGACATCGCCGCCTTCCAGGATCGGGTGGAAGCCCTGGTGCGCGATGGCCAAATGAACATTTCCTATCTGGTTCTGCATTCCCGGGTGCCGGGCGTCTTCAATCTGGGCGGCGACCTGAACCTCTTCCGCCAGCACATCGAGGCCGGCGATCGGGCGGGCCTGCGGACCTATGCCAAGGCCTGCATCGACGTGCTCTATGCCAACGCCATCCACCTGCACCTGCCCATCACCACCATTTCGCTGGTCCAGGGCAGCGCGCTGGGCGGTGGATTCGAGGCCGCCCTGTCCAGTTCGGTGGTCATCGCCGAGAAGGGGGCCGAGATGGGCCTGCCCGAGATCCTGTTCAACCTGTTCCCGGGCATGGGCGCCTACAGCCTGCTCTCGCGCAAGCTCGATGCCCGCCGGGCCGAGGCGCTGATCACCGCCGGGCGTCTCTATACCGCGGAGGAACTGTTCGAGATGGGCGTGGTGGACGTGCTGGCCGAGCCGGGCGAGGGCGAGGCGGCGGTGGACCGCTACATCAAGCTGCACCAACGCGCCGCCAACGGCCGCCGAGCGATTACACGGGTACGGGAATATCTCAATCCGCTCACCTACGAGGAGCTGATCGACATCGCGGAAATCTGGGTGGATGCGGCGCTCAATCTCACCCCACGGGATTTGCGCCTGATGGGCAAGCTGGTGGGTGCCCAGAACCGGCTCAAGGCCACGCCGCCGCCGGTCGCTGAACCCCGTCCGTCCTCGTCACTGACTCTGGTCTGACTTCGTCTTCGCCGCCGGGCAGGACGGCGTGGTTCGCAGCAGCACGTAGCGACCATAGCGACCCATGTCGTCGAGACAGGCTTTCAGATCGGCCGGCAGCCCCTTTACATAGGGCGCCTCGACGGCGAAATACACCGGCGTGCCCGGGGTGATGACCTCGCGCATCTGCTTGGGCGACTTCAGCAGGCGGGCCTTGCCCCGGGAATAGAACTCGGCGGAAAACGGCCGCCGGTACAGATAGTACAGCCGTGTCGTGCCCTGCGGATCCTGCTGCTGCAGATGTTCGATGAGAAACACCTCGCTGTTGCGGTCCCACACCTTCGGCAGGTAGAAGAGAATCACCAGCAGGAAGAATACGGGGAACAGGGCGCTGGCGAAGGCGAAACGGGCAATGGCCCGGCGCCGTTCGGGCCGGGCCGGATCCGGTCGGTACCAGCTAGCCACCAGCAGGGCGGTGGCCGGCAGGCCCGGAAACACGTAGGTGGCCAGGACATTGCCGGAGAAGGTGAAGAACAGCATCGGCGAGAGCGCCCAGCACAGCAGGTAGAGCGCCCAGTCGTCCCCCAGTTGACGGATGGCCCCTCGGCGCTGTTTCCACAGCAGGATCCCCAGGCCCGTGATCAGGGCGAACGACAGGGGAAAGGCCGCCACCAGCCATTCGATCCAGATCTTGCCCTTCGGGCTGGTGTGGGCGTTGCCGTAGAGATCGCCCTGCCAGCCCGGCTCGGTGAAGCGTTTCCAGTGCTCGCCGATGAAGAAGTATTCGAGAAAGCCCGGCGTCGCCCGCTCGGCCAGGATGTACCAGGGCGCGGCCAGGGCCAGCATCAGCAGGCTGCCGCTGATCAGGGGAATGTGCTGCCAGAAGGTCTTCCACTGCCCGGTGAACAGCAGCCAGAAGAACAGCGGCAGGCCGGTCATTACCACCGCCACCGGACCCTTGGCCATCAGGCCGATGGCCAGCCCCACGAAGACCAGATAGCCCCACATGCGGCCGTCGCCGCGCATGGCGCGCCAGAAGGCCAGCATGGACAGGGTGGTGCCCAGGGTCATCAGCGGATCCATCAGGACCGCGCCGGCGAGGATGTAGAACAGGACGCTGGTGGTGAGCAGGGTGGCGGCAATCCAGGCCACGTCCGTGCCCCGCTCCCGCCGGCCGAGCTGGAAGGTCAGCCACAGGATGCCCAGGGCGATGAACCAGGAGGGCAGGCGGGCGGCGAATTCGTTGACGCCGAACAGTTCGAAACTGACCGCGCGCAGCCAGGTGGACAGGGGCGGCTTGCCCCAGAAGGGCACGCCGTAGTCGAACTGGGGTGTGAGCCAGTTGCCGGTCTCGACCATCTTGCGGGCGATCTCGGCGTAACGGGCCTCGGTGGTGTCGCCGAGCGGATACATGCCCAGCGTGGCGAGCCGAATGGCCAGGGCGACGACGATCACCCAGAACCAGGGATTGTGTGCCAGACGGCGCAGGACATCAGCCATCGGCGGCGTTTTCCTCGCGGGTCTGCCGGCGTTCGCGGGTGCTGTCGGCGGGGATTTCTGCCTTGAGCAGATAGAGCGGGCGGCGCTTGGTTTCCATGAACATGCGGCCGATGTATTCGCCCAGGATACCGATGGCGATGAGCTGCACGCCCCCGAGGAACAGGATCACCACCATCATGGTGGGATAGCCGCGCACCGGCTCGCCGAACAGCAGGGTCTTGATCACGATCCACACCCCGAACAGGAAGGCGCCGCCGGCGGTGAGCAGGCCCATGTAGCTGGCCATCTGCAGGGGGGCGGTGGAAAAGGAAGTGATGCCCTCCAGCGACAGGGTCCACAGCCGGAAGTAGTTCCACTTGGTGGTGCCCGCGAAGCGTTCGTCGCGATCGTAGGGCAGGGCCTTCTGGCGGTAGCCGATCCAGGCGAACAGCCCCTTCATGAAGCGGTTCTCCTCGCGCAGGCGGCGCAGGGCCAGTACCGCGCGCCGGTCCAGCAGGCGGAAGTCGCCCACGTTCTCGGGAATGGGCACGCGGCCGAGGCGGCTCATGACCTTGTAGAAGGCAAAGGCGGTGAAACGCTTGAACCAGGTTTCGCCCCGTCGCGTGCGGCGCTGCATGTAGACCACGTCGTATCCCTTCTGCCATTCGTCGAGCATGTCGGGGATGAGTTCCGGCGGATCCTGCAGATCGGCGTCGATCACCACCACCGCATCGCCACAGGCGTAGTCCAGGCCGGCGGTCATGGCCAGCTCCTTGCCGAAGTTGCGGCTCAGATCGAGGATGGCGATGCGCGGATCCGCGGCGCGCAGTTCTTCCAGAATGGCGGCGGTGCGGTCGGTGCTGCCGTCGTTGATGTAGATCACCTCGGCGGTCATGGTCAGGGGATCGAGCACCCGGGCCAGGCGGGCGTGGAATTCGGCCAGCACCGCTTCCTCGTTGTAGACCGGCACCACCACGGAGAGCACATGCTGGCTGTCGACGGGGCGATCGGCGGCGGACTCGATGGCGTCGTTCACGAGAAGGTCCACATGCGGTTGAGAACGAAGGTCAGAAAGAAGACCACGGCGGTGGCGACGAGCTGGGCCGGAATCACCGGCAGGCCCAGGGTCGAGATGCCGAGCGCCAGCACGCCGGCGTTCACGCCCCAGCCGACGACCGCGACGATCCAGAACTTGACGATGGCCTCGAGATGTCCCTTGTCGCTGCGGAAGGTATAGAAATAGTTGAGCAGATAGTTGACGAAGGCGCCGGCCACCGCGCCCAGGGTGGAGGCGAGCACGGCATCGTCCATCACCTGCCACAGCAGCAGGGCCATGAGCGCGTATTGCACGCCCGTGCCGACGGCGCCGACCAGACCGTACTTGCTCAACTGGCGGACGGGAATGGCGGCGGGCATGAATCGTCGGGCCTGACTGACGGCTGATGGCGGCATGGATGCGATGGGTGTTCGATCACCGGTCGGGGTCAAGATACACGCTTTGTCCGGGTCCGCAAAGCCGGCGATGCTCACAGCCGTTCGATGCGCGCCTTCTGGGCCTGGAGCTGATCCAGCGCCTTTTGCTGATCGGCCAGCTTGCGGCGCTCCTTTTCCACCACCGCCGCGGGGGCCTTCTCCACGAAACTGGCGTTGCCCAGCTTGCCCTGGATGCGGGCGATGTCCTTCTCCAGCTTCTCGATCTCCCGGGCCAGGCGGGCCAGTTCGGCCTGCACGTCGATGAGGCCGGCCATGGGGATCAGGATCTTCATCTCGCCCACCAGCGCGGTGGCCGCCTCGGGGGCCTCGGCATCGGGTTCCAGCCAGGTGACCGACTCGATGCGGCCGAGGGATTTCAGATAGTGCAGGTTGGCCTCGATGCGACGCCGATCGGTCTCACTGCCGTTTTGCACCAGCACCGGCAGCGGCTTGCCCGGCTTGATGTCCATGGAGCTGCGGATCTTGCGCACGCCGAGAATGAACTGACGCACCCATTCGATCTCGGCCATGGCCTCGCGATCGATTAGCGCCTCGTCGGGCTGCGGGTAGGGCTGGAGCATGATGGTTTCGGTGGTGGGCCGGGTCTCGGCGCTGACGCCGGCGAGCGGCGCCACCTTCTGCCAGATCTCCTCGGTGATGAAGGGCATCACCGGATGCAGCAGACGCAGCAGGGTCTCCAGCACCTGCACCAGCGTCTGGCGGGTGCCGCGCTTCTGCGCCACGCTGGCATTCTCGTCGTGCAGGACCGGCTTGGACAGTTCCAGATACCAGTCGCAGTATTCGTTCCAGGTGAACTCGTACAGCGCCTGGGCCATGTGATCGAAGCGGTAACCCTCGATGGCGCGGATCACCTGCCGTTCCGTCTCCTGCAGGCGGCTGACGATCCAGCGATCGGCGGCATTCAGTTCCACCGCGCCGCCGTGCTGGCCGCAGTCCTGGCCTTCGGTGTTCATCAGCACGTAGCGGGCGGCATTCCAGATCTTGTTGCAGAAGTTGCGATAGCCTTCCAGCCGTTCCAGCGACAGCACGATGTCGCGGCCGGTGGTGGCCAGGGCGGCAAAGGTGAAGCGCAGGGCATCGGTGCCGAAGGCGGGGATGCCGTTGGGGAAGTTCTTGCGCGTCTGCTTCTCGATCTTCTTCGCCAGGTGGGGCTGCATCATGCCGGCGGTGCGCTTCTTCACCAGCGATTCCAGATCGATGCCGTCGATGACGTCGATGGGATCGAGCACGTTGCCCTTGGACTTGGACATCTTCTGGCCCTCGGCGTCGCGCACCAGGCCGTGGATGTAGACCTCCTCGAAGGGCACGTCGCCCATGAACTTCAGGCCCATCATGATCATGCGGGCCACCCAGAAGAAGATGATGTCGAAGCCGGTGACCAGCACGTTGGTGGGATAGAAGGTGCGCAGGCGCTCGGTCTGCTCCGGCCAGCCGAGGGTGGAGAAGGGCCACAGGGCCGACGAGAACCAGGTGTCGAGCACATCCTCGTCCTGCCGCAGGGGCACCTCGTCGCCCAGGTTGTGCTGCCGGCGCACTTCGGCCTCGTCACGGCCCACGTAGATGTTGCCCTGTTCGTCGTACCAGGCCGGGATGCGATGGCCCCACCAGATCTGGCGGCTGATGCACCAGTCCTCGATGTTGCGCATCCATTCGAAGTAGGTGTTCTTCCAGTTGTCGGGCACGAAGCGGATGCGGCCGGATTCCACCGCCTCGATGGCCGGCTTGGCCAGCGGGCCCACCTTCACGTACCACTGATCGGTCAGGAAGGGCTCGATCACGGTGCCGGAGCGATCGCCCCGCGGCACCATCAGCTTGTGATCCTCGACCTTCTCCAGCAGGCCGGCGGCATCGAGATCGGCGACGATCTGCTTGCGGGCGTCGAACCGATCCAGACCCACGTATTTTTCCGGGATCAGCTCGCCCTCGTCGTCCCCGTTGGCGCGGATGGCGGCATCGGGGGTGAAGACGTTGATGAGCCCGCCGTGGGGCAGGGACGAGATGGCCACCTCGTCGCGATGGCGCAGCCACACGCCGTAGTCGTTGAAGTCGTGGGCCGGGGTGATCTTCACGCAGCCGGTGCCGAACTCGGGATCCACGTACTCGTCGGCGATCACCGGGATGCGCCGGCCGGTCAGGGGCAGCTCCACGAATTCGCCGAGCAGGTGCTTGTAGCGCTCGTCGCCCGGATGCACCGCCACCGCGGCGTCGCCGAGCAGGGTTTCCGGGCGGGTGGTGGCCACCACCACGTGACCGGTGCCGTTGGTCAGCGGATAGCGCATGTGCCACAGGTGGCCCTGTTCCTCCTCCGACAGCACTTCCAGATCGGAGACGGCGGTGTGCAGCACCGGATCCCAGTTCACCAGGCGCTTGCCGCGATAGATGAGCCCCTCCTCGTAGAGGCGCACGAACACCTCCTTGACCGCGGCGGACAGACCCTCGTCCATGGTGAAACGCTCCGTGGACCAGTCCACCGAGGCGCCCATGCGCCGCAGCTGGCGGGTGATGGTGCCGCCGGACTCGGCCTTCCACTGCCAGACCCGTTCGATGAACTTCTCCCGCCCCAGATCGTGGCGGCTCAGGCCCTCGGCCTCGAGCTGGCGCTCCACCACCATCTGTGTGGCGATGCCGGCATGATCGGTGCCCACCTGCCACAGGGTGTTGTCACCGAGCATGCGGTGATAGCGGATCAGGGCATCCATGATGGTGTCCTGGAAGGCGTGCCCCATGTGCAGGCTGCCGGTGACGTTGGGCGGCGGAATCATGATGCAATAGGGCCGCTTCCCGCCCCGGGGGGCGAAGTAACCGCGACTTTCCCAGGTTTCGTACCAGCGCTGTTCGATGCTTCGGGGATCGTAGGTCTTGTCCACGTGTGATTCCGCTCGGGGGAGGTTGGTCAGCGGGCGATTATACAGGAGCGGCCTCCGGGGCGTATGTCCACGACGGTCTGCCCGGGCTTGACCGGCAGTGGTACCATGGCGCCTGTCTTTCACCCCGATCCGATCCATGTCGAAGACCGATGCCCGGCTGGCCTGGCTGCTGCTGGCCACCTTCCTGATCAAGCTGCTCGTGGCCTGGGCCCTGCCCATTACCGGCGACGAGGCCTATTTCGTCATCTGGGGCAAGCACCCGGACTTCGGCTTCTACGATCATCCGCCCATGGCCGGCTGGTTCCTCACGGTGATGCTGTGGGTGAGCGATGCGCCCGTGTGGCTGCGCCTGCCGCAGATCCTGATCACGACCTTCATCGGCTGGGCCATCTATCGGCTCCTCCGGGATCGGGACAGCCGGCTTGCCCTGCTGGTGGCGGCGCTCTATCTGTTCGCGCCCATGAACCTCGTCGGCGTGCTCATCACCACCGACACGCCGCTGCTGCTGTGGTCGTTCCTCTCCGCCCTGGCCTTCCATCGGGCCCGGCGCGACGACGACTGGCGCTGGTATCTGCTCAGCGGCCTGCTGCTGGGCATGGCCTTCTTCTCCAAGTTCTTCGCCGGCCTGCTGGGGGTGGCCTACTTCCTGTATCTGCTGCTGTTCGTGCGTCGCGGGGCGCGGCCCTGGATCGGCCTGTTGTGGGTGATTGCCGGCACGCTGCCCTTCATCGGCCTGAACCTGTGGTGGAACTACACCCACTGCTGGGACAACTACCTGTTCAACCTGCAGAACCGCACCGCCGGGGGCGGTTTCTCGCCGGCTCAGGCGGGCAAGTATCTGCTCCTGTTGCTGTATCTGCTGACCCCGCCGATCCTGTGGTACCTCGCCCGGCACTGGCGCGCGGCCGTACAGCGGATGCGACGCTCGCCGGACGGGCTCTATCTGGCCCTGTTCCTCATCCCCTATGCCCTGTTCCTGCTGCTGTCGTTCCGGGTCTCCATCGGCCTGCACTGGCTGCTGAGTTTCTATCCGTTCGTGTTCCTCGGCATCGCCGGCCTGTTCACGCTCACCGAGTTGCGGCGCAGCCTGTGGTTCATGGTGCCCTTCGGGCTGCTGCACGTGGTGCTGCTGCTGGGACTGCTGTGGCAGGCGCCGGATCTGGATTTCGTGCGCCAGGACGAGAACCGCACCAAGGACGTGGTCTACGGGCTCCATGCCCGGGACATCCTGGCGGCGGTGGAGGAGGCGGCTCCCGGTTATCTCGTCGCCACCGACAGCTATACCGAGTCGGCCCTGCTGTCCCATGCCGGACGGCGGCACGTGATCGTGTTCGGCGAGGGTTCCTACCATGCACGGCAGGACGACATGCTGACCGACTTCCGCCAACTGGACGGGAAGGACATCGTCATCGTGGCCTATTTCCGGGGCATCGAAAAATACGCCCGCTATTTCGAACACAGCGAGCTGCGCCCACTGCCCATGGCCGGCACGACCTTCTACATGCTGCTGGGCAGGGGTTTCCGCTATGCGCCCTATCGGGAAACGGTGATCGCCAACATCCTGAAACGCTACTATCGCATTCCCGACTGGTTGCCGACGGGACGGTGTTACATGTGGGAGAAGTACGGCGGCGAGACCGTCTCCGGCACCGCCGAGCGGGCGAATCCCCCGACCTCGCGCTGAGACCCGTCCCTCACACCGGCCGCATCCCCGGCTGCTGTTCCCTTGACACCCGTTCGGCGATGCTGCGCTTGAACAGCGCGATGAAGTGTTCCTGATAGCGGCGCAGGTACTTGCCCTCCGGATAGGCGATCCGGGTCACCTCCCAGGGAAACAGGTGGCTCAGGTCGCGGCAGGCCAGATCCGCGTCCCGCTCCGGTGCATAGGCCATGCTGGCGATGATGCCGATACCCATGCGTTCGCGCACGTAGGTCTTGATGATGTCGGTACTGGCGGCGGTGAGCACGATGTGGGGTTCCAGGCCGGCCTTGTGCAGGATACGGTTGAAATGTCCCCGGCCGGTGAAGCCGGCGACATAGGTGATGATGGGATAGCGGCACAGGGCCGGAAGATCGATGGTGTCTTCCAGCAGCAGGGGGTGACCGGGCGGAGCGATCACCGAGCGGTTCCACTGGTAGCTGGGGACCGTGGTCAGGCGAGGCTGTTCGGCCAGATCCTCGGTGCAGATGGCGAAGTCCACCCGATCCTCGAGCACCATCCGCACCAGCTGGCGCGGCGTGGCCTGATGGATCTGCAGTTCCACCCGGGGATAGTCGCGGTTGAAGCGCTTGACGATGGGGGGCAGCACGTAGCGGGCCTGGGTGTGGGTGGTGCCGATGCGCAGGATCCCCGAGCGGTCCTCCACGTGATCCCGTCCCACGTCGAGGATGTTGCCGGTCTCCGCCAGTACCCGGCGGGCATGTTGCAGAACCTTTTCGCCCGCTTCCGTCAGCCCGGTAATGCGCTTGCCCTGGCGCATGAACAGATGGACGCCCAGTTCCTCCTCCAGTCGCAGGATGTGCTGGGAGACGGCCGACTGGACCATGAACAGGCGTTCCGCGGCCCGGCTGACGTTGCAGTCGGATTCCACCAGCGTGACCAGGGATCGAAGCTGACGCAGTTCCATATCACGAATTGTAATATTTAATCGTAAATAATCATTTTACGTCATGATAAGAATTATGAATACTTGCATAACACAAAATTGAGTCAACGGAACGCAGATTCCGACCCACCGGCGAGACGTCATGGCAAGTTACTGAATCTTGTCGGGTTCTGGCCACAAGAGGAGGAGGATTTCTATGAATGCAGTATCAACCGGGGCCGCGAGCAGCGTGGAAGCGGAGCCCACATTCGATGAAGAGGGGTTCCTGATCGATCCCGCTTCCTGGTCCGAGGAACTGGCCGAACACCTGGCCAACCTGATCGCGGGGATCCGTCTGACCGAGGCGCATTGGCGGATCATCTATTTCGTGCGCTCGCGGGTGTTGCGCACCGGCGCCATTCCGCCGATGCGCATCATCTGCCGGCAACTGGGCACGGAGCGGGACGCCGTGAAGGGGCTGTTCGGTGGCTGCCTGAACCTGTGGCGCATCGCCGGCCTGCCCAATCCCGGCGAGGAGGCCAAGGCCCACATGGATTGAGGGCCCTGACAAGCGGGCATCTCCCCCCGGATGAGAGGCATGCGTGCATCGCCTCGGCATCTCCCACGGGGCTTGCGGATCGGAACATCCCCTGTTTCGATCCGCTTTTTTATATGGGAAGGTCGATCAGGAATCGTCGCCGCGCAGGTCTGTCTTCAGACGGGTGAAGTGCTCGTCGATGATGGTCTTGATTTCCGCCTCGATCTGCACCAGGGCGTTGATCAGGCCTTCGTGAACGGCCTTTTCGAGCCCTGCTTGCAAGTCATCGAGATAGTCGATGACCTGTCCGGTGGAGTGGGCGGCCGGGCCGGGGGCGAGCGTGGCGGGATCGGTCGCCGGACCGGGTTCCCCGGCGACCGCGGCTTCGTCGAGGACCGGGATGGTTTCGTCGAGGACCGGAATGTCCGCCTCTTCGTCGTCGAGGGTGGCGACCACCTCGTCGAGGACCGGCACGACCGGTTCGCTGGAGACGGGAATGCGCGGCTTGCCGTCGGGTTGCCGGTTGCTCGACTTGGCCCTGGCCAGGCTTTCGCGGGCCGCCGACAGCTTGCCTTCGCTCTTCTCCAGCAGTCCCTTGATGGACTCCAGGGCTTCGAGCAGCTCGTCGTTGGCCGTCGGTTCGCTTTTCTTCGCCATGGCTTACCCGCTCACGTTGTGGGTATGCAGATCATAGCCACGATCCCGGTAGTATTTGAAGCGTTCCCGTCCCGCCTGGCGGATCGGCTCGTCCTGGTTGACGATTTCCACCACCCGTTCGAAGCGGCTGAAGAAGGTGGGCACCGTCTCGCTCAGGTTGATGAGCACGCCGGTGTGGCTCTCCGGGGCCTCGTCGTGACCGATGAGGATCGGACAGTCGGGCACGGGGTCGGCCAGCGGCTCGTGGGGCACGAAGCTGCCGTCGCGGAAGGTCCACAGCAACTGATCGAGACTCTCGACGTGCCGGGGATCCCGGCCGTGGATGTAGATCCGGTGGGCCAGGCGCCAGGCCTTCTCGGCCAGCCGGCAGGCCAGCCGCTCCCGGGCGGCGGCGCCCGTGCTGTCTACGATGTAGAAATCGACGCGCGTCATTCGAGGGTATAGTCCCGACCGCACTGATCGAGCAGGTACTGGCTGAGCAGCGGCACCGGCCGGCCGGTTGCGCCCTTCCTGTTGCCGCTCTCCCAGGCCACGCCGGCGATGTCCAGGTGCGCCCACTTGAGTTTTTTGGTGAAGCGGGCCAGGAAACAGGCGGCGGTGATGGCCCCGGCCTCGCGGCCGCCGATGTTGGCCATGTCGGCGAAGTTGCTCTTGAGCTGATCCTGGTATTCCTCCCACAGGGGCAGTTGCCAGGCGCGATCCCCGGCCTTCTCGCCGGCATCCAGCAGGCGCCGGATCAGGGTGTCGTCGTTGCCGAGCAGGCCCGCCGGGTGCTTGCCCAGGGCGATCACGCAGGCGCCGGTGAGGGTCGCCACGTCTACCACGGCCCGGGGCTTGAAGCGCTCCGCATAGGTGAGGGCATCGCAGAGGATCAGCCGGCCCTCGGCATCGGTATTGAGCACTTCGATGGTCTGGCCCGACATGCTGGTGACGATGTCGCCGGGCTTGTTGGCCCCGCCGTCGGGCATGTTCTCGCAGCTCGGCACCACGGCCACCACGTTGATGGGCGGCTGCAGTTCGCCGAGCATGTGCATGGTGCCCAGCACCCCGGCGGCGCCGCACATGTCGAACTTCATCTCGTCCATGCTGGCCGAGGGCTTGATGGAAATGCCGCCCGAGTCGAAGGTGATGCCCTTGCCCACCAGGGCCACCGGCCGCTCGTCGGCATCGGCACCCCGGTATTCCACCACGATCAGGCGCGGGGGCTGTTCGCTGCCCTTGGCCACCGACAGGAAGGCGCCCATCTTCAGGGCCTCGATGTCCTTCTGCTTGAGCACCCGCACCTTCATGTTGGGGAAGGCCTTGAGGGTCTTCTGCGCGGTGCTGGCCAGATAGCTCGGCGTGCAGACGTTGCCGGGCAGGTTGCCCAGCTCGCGGGCGAAATTGGCACCGCCGGCGATGGCATTGCCGATGGCCAGGGCCCGTTTCGCCTTCGGCAGATGTGCCTTGTCGATGACATTGAGGGTCATCCGGCGCAGGCTGGGCGGCGTGTCCTTCTCGCTCTTGAGCGCATCGAAACGGTAGTCGGCCTGTTGCAGGGTCTCCGCCGCCAGACGGATGCGCCAGGGCAGGCCGCGATCCCGCACCGGCAGATCGGGCAGGTAGTTGACGGCATCGCGCACGTGCCGCTTCTGCAGGGCCTTGACGGCGGTGGTCAGCGCCTTGCGATAGCGCCTGGCATCGAAGTCCTTCTCCTTGCCGCAGCCGACCAGCAGGATGCGGCGCGCCGGGATCGGGCCGGGATCGGGCAGCAGCAGGTGCGTGCCTTCCTTGCCGTCCATGTCCCCGCTCTTGAGCAGGGCGGTGAGCCGCCCTTCGAGGGCGGCATCGAGTTCCTGGGCCGCCGCCGAGAGCTTGCGGCGTTCGAAGACCCCGACCACGAGGCAGTCGCTGCGGGTGTCCGGGGCAAGCGTGGTTTTGACGTTCAGTTCCATGCGTCTTCCGGGTCTGGAATAGTGAAAGGATTCGGCCGCGCTGGTGGCGGCCGGGCATGGCCCCACAGCTTACTCGAAAAAATGCCCGGATTCAGCCACAATCGTCGCCATACCCGCCGGAGCCGCACCCCAACGTGATCATCAACCGCTACCTCGTCAAGGAAATGTTTGTCACCCTGTTCGGGGTTCTGCTGGTGCTGATGCTGATCGCGTCCACCGGGCAACTGGTGGAACAGTTCTCCAAGGTGGCGGAAGGCACCATCAAGGCCGACACGGTGATGACCCTGTTCGGCGTCTACAGCCTCACCACCGTGCCCTTCATCGTGCCGCTGGCTCTCTATCTCGGCATCCTGCTGGCGCTCAGCCGGCTGTACATGAACAGCGAGCTGACCGTGCTGGAAGCCTGCGGCTACGGGCCCTGGCGGCTGCTGCGGCCGGTGCTGCTGGTGGGGCTGGCGATGGCGGTGGTGCAGGGCGTCTTTACCCTGTGGCTATCGCCCTGGGCCTCCTTCCAGGGCGAACGGCTGGAGAAGCTGATGGCCAAGTCCCTGAGCATCGAGGGCATCACCCCGGGACGCTTCCGCAGCCTGCCCGACGGGCTGGGGGTCATCTATGCCGAGCGCATCAACGACGATCGGACCCGGGTGTTCAATGTCTTTGCCCAGGTGCGCCAGGGCGGGCACGAGACCCTGCTGGTGGCCGAGAGCGCCCATCTCGAGTCGGAGCGGGAAACCGGCATTCGCTATCTGGTGCTCGAGAACGGCCGGCGTTACGAAGGCCGGCCGGGCCGGGGGGACTTCGCTATCGTCCGCTTCCGGCGCCATGGCATTCGCATGCGCGCCGCCAGCGAGCGGGAAATCGGCTATCACCTGCGCGCCGTGTCCACGGCGGAGCTGTGGCGCCAACCCGATCGGCGCGGCTATCGCGCCGAGCTGCAATGGCGCATGGCCTGGGCGGTGATGGTCGTGGCCCTGGCCCTGCTGGCCGTGCCGCTCAGTCGCACCTCGCCGCGCCAGGGCCGCTATGGCCGTCTGGCCCTGGCCTTCGTGCTCTATCTGGTCATCAACAACCTGATGAACGTGGCGCGCGCCTGGCTGGAAACCGGGGCGATACCGCCGGCCGTGGGCCTGTGGTGGATTCATGTGCTGGTGCTGGCGCTGGCCTTCGGTCTCATCGCCTGGCAACTGGGCCGGTTCCGTCGCCGTGCCGGGAAGGCGGTCTGACATGCGGCTGCTGGATCGTTACGTGGGCCAGTCGGTGCAGATCGCCGTGATTGCGGTGATGCTGCTGGTGATGACGCTGTTCGTGCTCGTGAACTATTTCACCGAGATGGAAAAGATCGGCCGCGCCGACTACACGGCCATGAAGGCGCTCGAATACGTGCTGCTGTGGCTGCCCAAGCTGTTCTACCAGTTCTTTCCCATGGCGGCGCTGCTGGGCACCATGCTCGGGCTCGGCATGCTGGCCGGTCACAGCGAACTGGTGGTGATGCGCGCCGCCGGTGTCTCCAAGCTGCGCATCGCCGTGGCCGCGGTCAAGTCGCTGCTGGCGCTGATCCTGATCGCTTTTTTCGTTGGGGAAGTGGTGGCCCCGCCCGCCGAGCAGTACGCCGAGCAGATGAAGCTGCAGGCCCTGGGTTCGCGCATCACCTTCGATACCCAGTTTGGCCTCTGGCTGCGCGACGGGCAGACGGTGATCAACGTGCGCTCCCTGCAGCAGGACGGACGGCTCGTGGGCGTCACCCTGTACCAGTTCGACGATCAGCGCCGCCTCGTGCGTCGTATCGATGCCCGTTCGGCCGAGCGAAAAGGCGAGCAGTGGGAACTGCAGCAGGTCAGCATCGCCGACATCCGGCCCGATCAGGTGATACACCTGCGTCGGCAGACCCTGCCCTGGCAGACCATGCTCGACAAGGAGCTGGTGGATACCGTTTCCTACAACCCCGATTCCCTGTCCCTGTGGAACCAGAAGGCCTACATCGACTATCTGCGGCGCAACGGGCTCGACGCCCGGCTCTACGAACTGGCCATGTGGAAGAAGATCGTCATGCCGCTGACCATCCTGGCGATGATCCTGCTGGCGGTGCCGTTCGTGTTCGCCATCGGCCGGCAGGTGGGCATGGGGCGGCAGGTGATGATCGGCTTTCTCATCGGCGTGGCCTTCTACATCGTCGATCGCCTGATGGGGCAGGTGGGGCTGGCCTATGATCTGCCACCCTGGCTGGCGGCCGGGACGCCGACGCTGCTGATCCTCGTCGTGAGCGTGCTGCTCTACCGGCGGCTGGGCTGAACGGGGGACGCAGCGGGGCCCTTCAGCCGTTCGGTGCTTCACGCAAGTCGTACACCTCGGTGCCGCTGAGCCGCGAGCGCCAGTTGCCGGGGCGGTGATCCCACCACAGCCAGATCATGCCGATCGCCAGCACAAGCCAGCCGGGGATGGCGTTGAGCGGTTCCAGCCAGGGGCGGGAATGGAGCGGGACGCCGGTGGCGCGGGCCACGCCGATGATGAACACCAGCCAGGCCGGCAGGGCGGTGAGGAAGCGCAGCAGGCTTTGCCGCCAGTCCACGGGCCCGCCGTCGAGGCGGCGCAGTTGCAGTTTCCAGGCCCGCATGCCCAGGGTCTGGCCGCCATGGGTCCAGAATCCGCCGAAGAACAGAAAGGCAACCGCGAGCAGATAGAGCGAGAGCAGGGGCTGGTTCTGAATGGGCATCTCGCCCCGGCCGAGGATCAGCAGCAGGGCCATGGCCAGGAACAGCACGGCCGTCAGCAGCAGGCTGTCGTAGAGGGCGGCCAGCAACTGGCGCCACGGACTGGCGGGCGTGAGGGAAGGAGACATGCGGCCGACTTGCAGAATTCCGGAAGTCTGTTTTACTTGGGGGAAGCACCATAACAGAGCCCCGTGGCCGGTGCCACAAAGGGGCCAAATGGCAGAACAACAATAACCCACCGTAAGGGGGAGTGCGGTCATGAGTCTCCTGTCCGAACTGGCGGCGACGCCAGGCGTGGTCGCGGCGGGCCAGTACACCTGGCGCGGCGACCGCTTCACCTTCGAGGGGCAGCTCGATCCCGAGCAGGCCCGCATGGCGTCCATCATGTGCCGGGCCACCACCATGGTCACCCACATGCAGGCCCGCATGCTCGAGGCCATCCATCCCGGCAGCGGTCTCGACCCGCCCACCGGCTGGTTCGTGCGCGGGCAGGCCTTTTCGGTCTGCGTGGTTTCCAATGTCTTCTGTTTCGTCGACAACGCCCAGGCTTCGCCCGGCGCCGTGCTCGCCCTGATGGGCGAACGGCTCGGCGAGGATCGGCTCGAGGCGATCATCTGACAACACGGGAGGGGGAGATGCGGGATCTGACGAGTCTCATGGCGCTGGACGGCGCACTGGCGGCCTTTCGCTATTCGGGCCAGGGGGAGATCCTCGAAAGCCGCTGCCGGGAGGGGGCGGAATTCGACGAGCGGGTGCTGGACCTGCTGGCTCACGCCTGTGTGGCCAACATGGCCATCGCCACCATGCAGGCGCGGGGCTGGGAGGCCATGACCGGCATGGGCGGATTCCACCCGGTCCGGCAGTTCGGGATGCTGGGGCTGGACTGGACGGTGATCGTGGACGGCGAATACGGTGTCGTGCTGCCCACCACGGGCGCGGATCTGGACAGCGCCTGTGCCCTGCTCGGGGCCGAGGCATGATCCGGCGTCTGATGTTGCACGACGCCGTGCGGGCCGTGGCCCTGTTCCGGGACGACGGCGCCCTGGTGGAAGGCTACGGGCTCGACGACGACCAGCTCGACACCCTGGCCCGCTTCGCCTACGACACCAAGCGCATCGTCCAGGGGCATGCCGATCAGCTTGCCATGTTCACCGGACAGCGGGGCTGGACGCCACCGACCGGCTGGCTGGTGCGCAGCGACGGGCATACGGTGTGCAGCGCCGGCAATCTGGTCTGTCTGTTGCAAAATGGCAGCGAGTCCCTTGCTGAACTGATGCGCGAAATCGAGGAAGCGGCCCGGTACTGAGACCAGCCGGTATCGGGTTTGTGCTCCGTGCCGGTTGCGCGCCGGGGACATTTTTCGCGGCGATCCGGACCGCGGGCGGCGGCCGCTGTTGTATCATGTGCGCCTGTTTTTTTCCGACCCCGAGACCGACTGCATGTTGCAACTCCGTGGCGGCCGCGCCCTTTCCGATTTCCGTCTGCACAAGCTCCTTTCC
>JALVBM010000286.1 GCA_027010665.1 Chromatiales bacterium | reverse complement strand
CCGAACAACGCGCTCGACGTTCCGCTCTCGAGCGAACGCGTCCCCCCGACGCCACCTCCCAACATCTGAATTCCTTAGTCGTGCCGGCCCGATCGTCCGCTGTGCGGACGGTCGTGCCCGGCATGTCGAACCGACGCGATCGCGCGCGGCCTGCTGGCGCGTGCGCGATGCGCGTCCCGTCGCAGTAACCCCAAGGATTAGACGATGAAGCGAAAAGCCCTGACCCTTCTGCACCTGCTGTGCAGCATCACCCTGATCACCGGCCCGGCGACCGCCCGCGCGGCCGACGGCGCCGACATTTCCGGCCAGGCCCCACCGGCGCTGCAACGCCTGGTGGCGACCGTCCTGCCCGACCACCCCCGTCTGCAGGCCAGCAAGGCCGAACTGGCCCGCGCCGAGGCCGGCCTGCGGGGCGCCGACAAGGCCGTGTACAACCCGGAGCTGGAAATCGATGCCGAGCGCACCGACGTGGACACCCGCTACCTGCAGCTCAGCCAGGCCATCGACATGGGCGATCAGCGTGGCGCCCGCACCAGCGTGGCCGATGCCGAGCTGCGCCGGGCCCGGGCCCGTTACATCCAGGAACGGCAGGCGCTGATGCGGGATCTGCTCCAGGCCATAGCCGAGGACACCACCAACCGGGCGCTGGCCCGCCTGGCCACGCGTCGCCTGGAACTGATGCGGGAGTTCGCCGATCTGGCCGAACGGCGCCACCGGGCCGGCGATCTCGACCAGGTGGAACTGGAGCTGGCCCGTCTCGCCTACAGCGAGGCGCTCATGAACAACGCCGCCGCCCAGGCCGAGGCGGCCGCGGCCCGGGAACGCCTGCAGGCCCTGTTCGGCAGCGTGCCGGCGGAGGCGCCCCTGCCGGAGAACCTGCCCGCCCCGCAACTGCCCACGCCCGTCGACGACTTCGTGCGCCGCCTGCCGATCATGCAGGCCATCGAGGCCGACGTGGCCGCCGCGCGCCAGACCGTGGAACTGCGGCGCGCCGAACGGAGCTGGGATCCGACCATCGCCGTGCGCGGCGGCGCGGAAGACGACAACCGCCTGATCGGCGCCACCCTCACCGTGCCGCTGAAGGTGCGCAATCCCCTGCGCGCCGAAGTGGAGGCGGCCCAGCAGGCCCTGATCGCCGCCGAACAGCAGGCCCAGCAGGCGTTCCGGGATCAAAAGGCCCTGCTGCTCGCCGTCACGGCGCGCTACCGGCTCGTGCAGGTGGCCTGGAGCGAATGGCAACGCACCGGCCGCTCGAGCATCAAGCGGCAACTGGCGCTCATCAAGCGCCTGTGGCAGGCCGGCGACATGAGCACCACCGATTACCTGGTCCAGCTCAAGCAGGCGCTGGAAACCGAGGCCGCCGGCCTGGA
>JALVBM010000285.1 GCA_027010665.1 Chromatiales bacterium | reverse complement strand
GCCCTGCTCGCCGGCCGCGGCAACGGGCCGGACGGCACCTTCCAGCTCGTCTCGCCCCAGGCCGGACGGGTTCTGCACGACGACTTCATCGTCGGCCAGCGGGTCGAGCCGGGCGCCGTGCTGATGGTCATCGCCGACGAATCGCTGATGTGGGTGGAAGCGCGCATCCGGCCGGAGCTGGCCGCCCGGATCGCCATCGGCGCGCCGGCGGAAGTGCGCTTCAACGGCACGCGCCTGCCGGCGAAGGTCGTGCAGATCCATCACGCCATCGACGAGACCACCCGCACCCTGGCGATCCGTCTGGAAGTGGACAACGCCGACGATCGCCTGCACCCGGGCATGTTCGTGGACGTGGCCATCAACACGCAGGATCGCAGCCAGGCACTGGTCCTGCCCGAAGAGGCGGTGCTGCGCAGCCCCGACGGCGACTGGCAGGTGTTCGTGCAGGGCGACGCGCCCGGCGAGTTCCGCCCGGTGGAAGTGAAGGTGCTGCGCATCGTCGACGGCAAGGCCGCCATCGCGGGCATCGCCCCGGGCACGCCCGTGGTGACCGCCGGCGCCTTCTTCGTGCAGTCGGAGATCGCCAAGAGCGGCTTCGAAATCCACAACCACTGAGCAGCGGCGAGCCGAGGACGAATCCATGCTGAACAAGATGATCGATTTTGCGGTCGGCAGCCGGTTGCTGGTGTTGCTGGGGCTGGCGGCGCTGCTGATCGGCGCCGTGATGATCCTGCCGCGCCTGAACCTGGACGCCTTTCCGGACGTGACCAACGTGCAGGTGCAGATCAACACCGAGGCCCGCGGCCTGGCCGCCGAGGAAGTGGAACAGCTCATCACCTATCCGGTGGAATCGGTGATGTATGCCCTGCCGGACGTGGAGGAAGTGCGCTCCATCTCCAAAACCGGCCTGTCCGTGATCACGGTGGTGTTCAAGGAAGGCACCGACATCTACTTCGCCCGCCAGCTCGTCTTCGAACGGCTGCAGGCCGCGCGGGAGAAGATCCCGGAAGGCATCGGCACGCCGGAGATGGGCCCCAACACCTCCGGGCTGGGGCAGGTGTTCCAGTACATCCTGCGCACCGACGATCCGGAACGCTTCGATCCCATCACCCTGCGCAGCCTCAACGACTGGGTGGTGAAACTGCTGTTGATGCCGGTGGACGGCGTGACCGACGTGCTCTCCTTCGGGGGCCAGGTGCGCCAGTATCAGGTGCTCGTCGATCCCCGGCGCCTGCTGGCCTACCACCTCACCGGCGACGACGTGGCCGAGGCCATCGAGGCCAACAACCGCAACGCCGGCGGCTGGTACATGGACCGGGGCGAGGAACAACTGGTGATCCGCGGCGTGGGCTGGGTGCGCAGCGGCGAGGACGGCCTGCGCGACATCGGCAACATTCCGCTCAAGGAAGAGGCCGGCACCGTGGTGCGGGTGCGCGACGTCGCCCGCGTGGCCTTCGGCCCCGAGATCCGCCAGGGCGCCGTGACCCTCACCACCCGCGACGCCAACGGCAAGCCCGAACCCCTGGGCGAGGTGGTCGCCGGCATCGTGCTCAAGCGCATCGGCGCCAACACCAAGGCCACCATCGACGGCATCAAGGAACGCCTGCCGGTGATCCAGGCCGCCCTGCCCGACGGCGTGACCC
>JALVBM010000284.1 GCA_027010665.1 Chromatiales bacterium | reverse complement strand
GGCTTGGCGCGCCAGTTGGTCAGATGCTTGAGCCGGGAACCGCGGCCACCGGCCATGATGAGCGCGAGCGTGCTGCGGGTGAGCCGACTGACGAAACGGGGCGATTCCTGGATGACCATGTGCTGCCTGCCTTGAGCGTAGAGAGGATCGCGGGACCGCGGATGCCGGCTGCCTCACCGTTCGGTTGCCATCGCCACGGCGCGATACTGCGGATTGCCGTAATGATCCCACGATAAGAGCAGCGTGGGCGAATTGCAAGCCGCGAAATGTGATCGGGAAATGACCGGCCACGGGCATTTGCGCGCGCCCCGCGGTACACTTGATGCAGGACAAGACACCCGTCGCCGGCCCGGTGCATACTCCTTGACCGGGCGCGAGCCGTCCCCATGATCCGCCATGCGGAAACAACCCAGCGAAACCATGCCATGAGTCACATCCAGGACGCCCTGCAACGCCTGCTCGAGGCCCGTCACCACGATCCCTTTGAAATCCTCGGACCCCATGTGGAAGGCGATCGCGCCTGCCTGCGGGTGCTGCGCCCCGGCGTGCGCGAAATCCGCATCGGCGAGAACGGCCCGCGGCTCGAACGCCTGGGCGATACCGATCTGTTCCAATGGGAAGGCCCGGCCGCCGAACTGCCGGCCCGCTACCGTCTGGTGTGGACCGACAGCCAGGGCGAGCGCCACGAGGGCTACGATCCCTATGCCTTCGACACCCAGATCCCTGACTACGATCTCTACCTGTTCGGCGAGGGCCGGCACTGGCACGTGCACCGCATTCTCGGCGCCAACCCCTGGGAGGCCGACGGCGTGCCGGGAACCCTGTTCGCCGTCTGGGCCCCCAACGCCGAGCGCGTCTCGGTGGTGGGCGACTTCAACCACTGGGACGGGCGCGTGCATCCCATGCGCAACCGCGGCCAGTCCGGCGTGTGGGAGCTGTTCCTGCCGGAACTGCCGGCCGGCAGCCTGTACAAGTTCGAGATCCGCAACCGCGACACCGGTGCGGTGCTGGTCAAGACCGATCCCTACGGCAAGCAGTTTGAATTGCGCCCCGCCACCGCCGCCATCGTGCGCGGCCGGGAGACCTGGGACTGGCAGGACGAGGAATGGATGTCGGCCCGCCCCGGCCGCGACTGGCTGCACACCCCCTGCAGCATCTACGAGGTGCACCTGGGTTCCTGGCAGCGCGACGAGAATGGCGACTTTCTCGACTACCGCGAGCTGGCCCATCGCCTGGTGGATTACGTGCTGGAGACCGGCTTCACCCACATCGAACTGCTGCCAATCACCGAACACCCGCTGGACGCCTCCTGGGGCTACCAGACCACCGGCTACTACGCCCCCACCAGCCGCTTCGGCAACCCCGACGACTTCCGCTACTTCGTCGACTACTGTCACCGCCACGGCATCGGCGTGCTGCTCGACTGGGTGCCGGCCCACTTTCCGAAGGACGACTTCGCCCTGGCCCGCTTCGACGGCACCGCCCTGTACGAGCACGAGGATCCCCGTCGCGGCGAGCACCGCGACTGGGGTACGCTAATCTACAACTTCGGCCGCAACGAGGTGAAGAACTTCCTGCTCGCCTCGGCCCTGTACTGGCTGGAGGAGTACCACATCGACGGCCTGCGGGTGGACGCCGTGGCCTCCATGCTCTATCTCGACTACTCGCGGGATCCCCACGACTGGGTGCCCAACATCCACGGCGGCAACGAGAACCTGGAAGCCATCGCCTTCCTGCGCGAGCTGAACACCGTCACCCACGCCGAGCAGCCGGGCACCATCGTCGTGGCCGAGGAGTCCACCGCCTGGCCGCAGGTCACGCGGCCGGTGAACATCGGCGGCCTGGGTTTTTCCATGAAGTGGAACATGGGCTGGATGCACGACACCCTGTCGTACATGCAGCACGACCCCATCCACCGCCGCTATCACCACGACCAGCTCACCTTCGGGCTGCTGTACCTGTTTACCGAGAACTTCGTGCTGCCCTTCTCCCACGACGAGGTGGTGCACGGCAAGGGCTCGATGCTCGGCAAGATGCCCGGCGACGAATGGCAGCGCTTCGCCAACCTGCGCCTGCTCTATACCTACCAGTTCACCTATCCCGGCAAGAAACTGCTGTTCATGGGTTGCGAGTTCGGCCAGGGTAGCGAATGGAACTTCGACGGCACCCTCGACTGGTACGTACTCCAGTATCCTTTCCATCAGGGCATGAAGAACCTGATCGGCGATCTCAACCGCATCTATCGCGAGACGCCGGCCCTGTTCGAACACGAGTTCGAGCCGGACGGCTTTGCCTGGATCGACTGCCACGACTCGGATCAGTCGGTCCTCAGCTACCTGCGCCGCGCCGGCACCGAGGTGCGCGCCGTGGTGCTCAACTTCACCCCCGTGCCGCGGGAGGGCTATCGCATCGGCGTGCCCTATCCCGGCCCCTGGCGGGAAGTGTTCAATTCCGATTCCGAGTATTACGGTGGCAGCAACGTGGGCAACGGCGCCGGCCTGATGGCCGAGGAGGTGCCCTGGATGGGCTATCCCCATTCCCTGATCCTGACCGTGCCGCCGCTGGCCGGCGTGATCCTGGAACCGGCGGGCTGAAGCGATGAGCGACACGCCCCTGCGCATCCTGTTCGCCGCCAGCGAGGCTCATCCCCTGATCAAGACCGGCGGCCTGGCCGACGTGGCCGGCAGCCTGCCCCGGGCCCTGACCGGCCTGGAGCAGCAGGTGCGGCTGGTCCTGCCCGCCTACGGCTCGCTGCTGGCGCGCATCGACAGGCCCCGGGAGGTGGCCGCCTTCACCGTCGGCGATCATGCCGTGCGCCTGCTGGCCACCACCCTGCCCGGCAGTCGCGTCACCACCTGGCTGGTGGACTGCCCCGAGCTGTACGACCGGCCCGGCAATCCCTATCTCGGCCCGGACGGCCAGCCCTGGCCCGACAACGCCCTGCGCTTCATGCGCTTCGCCGAGGCGGTGGTGCGCATCGCCAACGACACCGCCGGCCTGAACTGGCAACCGGATCTGGTCCACTGTCACGACTGGCAGACGGGCATGGTCCCTGCCCTGCTCTCGCGCCAGCCGACCCGTCCGGCCACCGTCTTCACCATCCACAACCTGGCCTACCAGGGGCTCTTTCCCCACGAGACCTT
>JALVBM010000283.1 GCA_027010665.1 Chromatiales bacterium | reverse complement strand
AGTTCCTAGTCCCCCGCTTTCCTCATCGTTCCCAGCATCGCCGCCAGCCAGCGGTGATAGGTTGCCTGCAGTTCCGGGCTGGGGCTGGGCTGGAACCAGTCGCCGGGAGATTCCTCGGGCCAGTGGCGGGGGCGATCGGCGAGCAGGAAGGCGATGCCGCGGGCGGTGGCTTCGCATTCCTTCGGCCGGTACACGGGCAGGCCGGCGAGATCGGCCAGGCGCTGGCACAGGCCGTCGAGGTGGGCGAGGCCGCCGGTGATCTGGATCTGTTCCGGTGGCGAGGCGAGCTTGCGCATCTCGGCGAGATTCGCGGCCAGCAGGAAGACGATGCTCTCCACCACCGCGACGGCCCGCAGGTGCAGTTCCTTCGGACCCAGGAAGCGGGAGGGAAAGTCGGGGATCCAGAACGGTGAACCGAGCCCCGAAATGCCGTTGAGGAACAGGGCGGGCGAGCCGACCGTCTGGGCCAGCCAGGCGGGCAGTCGGGTGGTGAGGTCGGGAATCTCGAAAGCGTGGGCAAACCATTCGAGGGCGGCGCCGGCGCCGTTCACGGTGCCTTCGAGCACGTATTCGGTCTGTTCCCCGGTGTGATGAATGACGCTGGTCAACAGGCGCCGGCCATAGAGCCGGGCCGGCCCCGAAGGGCGGGAGACGAAGGCGCCGGTACCGGTATTGATGTACGCCGTGTCCGGTTGCAGTTCCCCGTAGGCGAACAGGGCCGCGGACTGATCGCCGGTCACCAGGTGCAGGGGCACGTCGTGGGCGTGGGTCAGGCGCCCGAACTCGCGCAGGTTGGGCACGCAGCGGGGCAGGGGTTCGGCGGGAATGTCGAACAGATCCAGCAGGGCCTCGTCCCAGTCCAGTCTTTCCAGGGACAGGAGCTGGGTGCGGCTGGCGTTGACCACGTCGGCCACCACCGGCTCCTTGCGGGTGAGCTGCCAGGTGAGCCAGGCCGCCATCGGGCCGTAGCCGAGGCGGTCCTCCTGCAGCGCCTTGAATACCTCGGGAATGTTCTCGAGGCACCAGTGAATCTTGCTGGCGCCGTAGTGGGGTGACAGGAACAGGCCGGTACGGGCGTGTACGAACTTGCTGTGCTGGGCCAGTCGGGCCACCTGTTCCCGGCCCCGGCGATCCTGCCAGCTGATCACCGGGCCGATGGCGCGTCCGGTAAGGCGGTCCCAGCACATCACGTTGGCGCGCTGCGTGGCGAGTCCCGCGCTCACCACATGCCGGCGATCCTCGCCGAGCTTGATCAGCACCGATTCGATCACGTCGTGCAAAGACGCGAGCAGGGGACCGGGCTCGTATTCCACGAAACCGTTTTCGCGGCGTTCGGCTTCCACTTCGTGATAGGCGGAAGCCCGAACGTTGCCTTCGATGTCGAAGACCAGGGCGCGACTGGCATGTCCCCCCTGATCGATGGCCAGAAACAGATCTTTGGCGCCGATGAAATCCATGCCTTCTCCAAACGTCTTCGCCAGTATAACGGCGACCGCGTCAGGGACTTGAGGAAAGTCCTGAAGAAGGCGTGGCAAGTGCCGGTTTCTTCGGCAAACGGGGGTTCAACATGCGCGGCTTTATGACTTACGTTCTACATTGCCGCGTGTCGAACAGGGTTATTGTCGAAGACTGACGGACCGAGGCGAAACCCGACGCGAATGATGAATGAAGGTGGCCGGACAGCGTCTTGCCCGACGCATGACTTCAGTCCGGTGCTTCGAAACGGGCCAGCAGGCCGAGGGTATAGTCGCCGGGGGGCAGGGGAATGCGCACTTCGTGTCCGCCACCGGGAACGATCGCCCGGCGCTGGCCGTCGAGCCCCTCGATGTGCTCGATCACCCGTTCGTGATTGCCCGCGGGCGTGATCACTTCCAGGCGATCGCCGATGGCGAAGCGGTTCTTGGCCAGCACGTGCGCAAGACCGGTGCCGGCATCGTAGTCGAGGATCTCGCCGACGAAACGCTGGGCATAGCGTCCGGAATGACCCTGCAGGTAGTTCTGGTAGTCCTGCGGCGGATGGCGTTCATAGAAGCCGTCGGTATAGCCGCGATTGGCCAGGCCCTCGAGGCGGGCGTGCAGGGACGGATCGAAGGGCCGGCCGGCCAGGGCATCGTCGATGGCCTGACGGTAGAGCTGGGCGGTGCGGGCCACGTAGTAGTGGGACTTGGTGCGACCCTCGATCTTGAACGAATCGATGCCCATGGCCACCAGCCGTTCGATGTGGCGAATGGCGCGCAGATCCCGCGAGTTCATGATGTAGGTGCCGTGCTCGTCCTCCATCACCGGCATCAGTTCGCCGGGCCGGGTCGCTTCCTCGATGAGATAGACCCGATCGGCCAGCGGATGACGGGCGGTGACCTCGGGAAAGGCCTCGGGTGTCTGCATGGCGGTCATCACGTCGAAGTCGAGACGTTGCACGTCGCCGCTGGCGTCCTCGACGCCGGGATGCACCTTGTATTCCCAGCGACAGGCGTTGGTGCAGGTGCCCTGGTTGGGATCGCGGTGATTGAAGTAGCCGGAGAGCAGGCAGCGCCCCGAATAGGCGATGCACAGGGCGCCGTGCACGAACACCTCCAGCTCCATGTCGGGGCAGCGCTCGCGGATCTCGGCGATCTCGTCGAGGGACAGTTCCCGCGACAGGATCACCCGCGACAGCCCCAGCGACTGCCAGAACTTCACCGCCGCCCAGTTCACCGTGTTGGCCTGCACCGAGAGATGAACGGGCACGTCGGGCCAGCGCTCGCGCACCAGCATGATGAGCCCGGGATCGGCCATGATCAGGGCGTCGGGCCCCAGCTCGATGACCGGCGCCATGTCGTCCAGGTAGGTGCGCAGCTTGGCGTTGTGGGGCATGAGATTGGAGGCCACGAAGAAGCGCTTGCCCGCCGCATGGGCCTCGTCGATGCCGGTGGCCAGGTTGGCCAGATCGAAGTCGTTGTTGCGCACGCGCAGGCTGTAGCGCGGCTGGCCGGCATACACGGCATCGGCGCCATAGGCGAAGGCGTAACGCAGGTTGCGCAGGGTGCCGGCCGGCAGCAGCAGTTCGGGCGTCATGGGAGAAGGGCGGGCGTTCGGAGCAGGCGCACAGTATACCGGAACGGGGCAGGTCTGTTATCGTGCCGGGCGATCCCGAGCCGTGCAAAGTCCATGTCCGACCCGTCGCCCCTTTCCTATCGCCTGCGCGTCCATCATCGCGCCCGCCACGTGCGCCTGCGGGTAACCCCGCACGGCGAACTGGTGATCACCGTGCCGCCGGGATTCGACGAGACGGCACTGGCCCCGATCCTGGCCCGTCGGGCCGACTGGATCCGGGACATGCAGGCACGGCAGGCGCGCCAGCGAGAGGCCGATCCCCACGGCGGCGGCCTGCGGCCCCGCGAAATCCGGCTGGCGGCCATCGACGAGCACTGGCAGGTGCACTACCGGCCCGGTGCCGCCCGCATCCTCCACGCCATGCCGCAGGCGCGAACCCTGCGGCTGGCGGCCGAGGCGGACGATACGGCCGTCGGCAGGGCCCTGCGGCAGTGGCTGCAGCGGCGGGCCCGGGCCGTGTTGCCGGACTGGCTGGCGGAAGTGAGCGCCGAGACGGGCCTGCGCTACCGCAGTGTGGGCATTCGCGGCCAGCGCAGCCGCTGGGGCAGCTGCTCGGCGCGGGGCCACATCAGCCTCAACCGCAACCTGCTGTTCCTGCCGCCGGACGCGGTGCGCTATCTGCTGGTCCACGAGCTGTGCCATACCCTGCACCTGAACCATTCGCCGGCCTTCTGGCAGGCCGTGGCGCGGCATCAGGTCGACTATCGCGCCCAGGAAGCCTGCCTGCGGGAAGCCGCCACTCGCTTGCCGCTGTGGGTGCATGCCATATGACCTTTGCCGTGGCTTGCGCCGGCAGCACAGGCAGGGCATAGTTGGGCCGGAGCAATGGAAACCATTACCAGGAGGTCGCACGTGGGTGCACAGGAAGTGGCGGAACGTCGAGCGGATTCGCTCAAGAAGCTGCATACCCTGATCGAGACCCGTACCCGCACGCTGGTGCTGTTCTCGCAACTCATCGGTCTGCGCCCGTTCGAGCCCGGCGAGGAGACCGAGGCGCTGCTGCAGGAGTTCTGCGAGACGCTGGTGGACTACACGGCCAGCGCCCATTTCCAGCTCTATCGGTTCATCGAGGAAGGGACCGAGCGTCGCCAGGCCGTGAAGGTTGCCGCGGCCGAGGTCTATCCGCGCATCACCGAGCTGACACGGCACATCCTCGACTTCAACGACAAGTACGATGGCGAGAGCCGGGTGGAGGACACCGCCGCCCTGGATCGGGATCTGTCGTTCCTGGGCGAAGTACTGGCCGATCGCATTGCCGCCGAGGATCGCATTCTCGAAGCCCTGACCAGCAGCCGACGCTGAGCGGCCCCGGCAGATCCGAGGCCGCCGCAAGGCGGAACGGGACAACCCTTCACGCAAAAACCCCGGACTTGGCCGGGGTTTTTGCGTTGATGAGGTGACGCAGAGGCGGATTCCGGAGAATCCGCATGCGTCGAGGGGTGATCGGTGCCGGTCCTTCAGCCGGCCATCTGCAGCAGCAGGCGTTCCGAACTGTTGCGGAAATCGCCCTGGTGTTTTTCCTGTTCGCTGGCCATCAGCAGAATGGCGTCTTCCAGAGAAAGTTCCTCGACCTCGTAGACGGGCAGTTCTTCTTCATTCATGGCCTTTCCTCCTCAAGAATACAGTTACATATTTAGCAAACTTAAAGTAGTTTGTAAAGAAAATAATGTAACTTATTGATTATTATTCGTGACATCAGGAAAAGGCGGGTTCTGCCCAGAGATATATTCCATCTCAAGCAAAATATCAAGAAAGCACGATAACTTATTGAATTATCGTGTTACTGGGAGCAATCAGACGTATCTTTGGGCAGGAATATCGCAGAAAAGCGATCGGGAAGGTGGAAAGCATCGGCCGGAAGGGTTCCGGCCGATCGGAAATGGCTGCCGATCAGCGGCGCCGGCGCGTCTCGTCGAGGTATTGGCGGATGAAATGGGTGCGACCCATGGTGTTGCCGAAATGGTAGCCGGCCAGGAACAGGACGATGCCGAGGGAAAACAGAATCAGCAGGTTCATGGAAGCGATCTCCAGCAAACGTGACAGGGGAAGACCCTTTTTCTATCGGCGGCATTTCGCCGGTCTTGAATTCTCCGTGTGCGTGATGATCGATTCTGCAGACGGCGTCACGAAACCCGAACGGCGGGTCGCCTGACGGGCGGGTGACCGTGGAGGTGTTGGCGGGCGGCGGGATGGATCAGCCTGGCCGGCCCGGGGGTGCGGCTTCCCGACGGGCGGTGGTGGTGCCCGTGCCCGGTACCGGGCGCATCCGTTGCAACAGAGGGACCGGATCCTTGCCCAGGCGCTGTTCGTAAATCACGGTGTATGTGAGTACTCGCTTCAGGTAATCGCGCGTTTCGCTGAAGGGAACCGTTTCGATCCACACGTCGGCCGCCACGTTCCCGGCCTCGGGCAGCCAGCGGCGCACGTTGCGGGCGCCGGCGTTGTAGGCGGCCGTGGCCAGGACCGGATGGCCGTCATAGCGATCCTGGACCTGGCGCAGATAGCGGATGCCGAGGCGGATGTTGGTCTCCGAGTCGAGCAAATCCCGGTAGCGGGGGCGGCGCAGGCGCATGGAGCGGGCCATGCTGCGGGCGGTGCGGGGCAAAAGTTGCATCAGGCCCAGGGCGCCGGCGTTGGAACGGGCGTCGGGGGTGAATGCGCTTTCCTGGCGAATGATGGCAAAGGCCCAGGCCGGGTTGATCCGCTGCCGCTGCGCCTCGCGCACCACTTCCTGCTGGTGGGCCAGCGGGAAGCGCAATTCGAGATCGTCCCAGTACCGTGCGCGCGCGAGCGTGGTGATGGCCCGGTCGTGCCAGCCCCATTCGTCGGCCAGTTTGGCCGCGCGCAGCAGGTTCGGCGTGTCCAGGCGCTCGATGGCGTAGTTCCATTCCCGCCGGGCATCCGCCAGGCGCTTGATGGCGTACAGCTCACGGGCACGCAGGATGGCCGGATGCTGCTCGATGTCGGCCAGCTCTGCGGGGCGATAGCGCAGAGGCACGTGGGCGAACTGATAACGATAGCCGGCGCGATCCGCCGCCAGGAAACTGTAGTAGCCCCGGTTCTCGCCGTTCATGATGTAGATGGAGCGGGCCTCCTCCAGCCGGCCCATGCCTTCCAGCACCCGGCCACGCCAGTAGCGCCACTGGTCGGTGTGCTGGCGGGACACGCTCAGTCGTTCCAGCCATTCCAGGGCGGTGTCCCAGTCCTGGTCCTGCACGGCGGCGAAGAAGTGCAGGGTGACGACCCGTTCGTCCTGGTCCGAGAGTTCCAGGTTCTCGAGCAGGGCACGCGCCTCCGGCTCGCGGGACTTGAGCAGGGCCAGCGCCAGGCGGCTCTCGATGCGCTCCCGCTCGGCGGCCGGCAGACGGTGTTGCCGCTTCAGGTTCTGCCACAGACGGGCGGCCTCCAGCGGCTCGCGCCGGGCCAGACGCCGCAGTCCGTAGACCGTGATGTCGTCCAGCACGGCCGGTCGGTCCCGGCCGATGAAGTGCGCGTTGACCTCGGCCACGAATGCCGGATCCCGGCGGACCTTGGCCCAGATTTCCACCCAGTAGCGCTGATCCTTCGGCAGATCGCCGGCCAGATGGCGGGCCAGGCGCACGTTGCCGCGGTTCATGGCCAGGCGAATGCGCTCCCACACCAGTTCCTCGGTGAGCCGGCCGGCCCTGCGCCAGGCCTTCAATGGTCGATCGCACTGGGGCGGGAGCGAGCGGCCGGTGTGCCACAGGCCTTCCATCACCGCCCAGGCACGCTCGGGCTGGCCGGTCTCCAGCAGGCCGCGGGCGTAGTGGCACAGCAGCCGGCGGCTGTCGGTGGTGGTGAAGTTGTCCACCAGCAGTTGCCAGCGGCCCTGACGGGCCAGGCTGTAGAGCCAGCGTTTCTGCAGCCGCACCGCCAGCGGGGTGTCGGCATGACGGCGCAGGAAGGCCTGCACCTTCTTCGGCGGGGTGTGATCGAGTCGCCGGGTCAGCTCGGCATATTCCAGATAGACGTGCAGGGGATAATCGCGCAGGCGCCGCTCGAGGCGGCGATAGGTCTGCAGCCGGCCCTTGCGCAGGGCCTTCTCGGCTTCCTGGAACTGGTTCCGCTGGTTGATCCACGTGGCGTCCTGCGGAATGTTGGCCAGCGCGCCCGTGGCCGGCAACCCGAGCCAGAGCAGGGCCAGCCACATCCGGAAGATGGAATTCGGACGACGCTGCACGCGGTTTCCCCCAGGTAAGATGGATTCTTCGGTTGTTGTTGCAAGGGTCTGTTATAGCATAGCTTTCCGCAAGCCTGCTGTCCCGCCTGAACAAGGGACATATCGGCAGCCGGCGGGCGGAATTGACGGTTTTCGGCGCGTTTTGTGACGTGGTTGCGGGTAGCCGGGGACGGGTGGCGGGTGGCTGGGAAAGGCGGGGATCGGGACAGATCTTCTTTGGGTAGAAGCGGGTGATTCCTGGAATCCTGCAGACAGGGATGCACCTGAAATCCGGCACTCACTTTTTCGAAGTTGCCAAACAAACGCCTTTCCCAGCTACCCGCTACCAGCCACCCGCTACCCATTTGCTATACTGCGCGGCTCACCGTTTACCCCTTCGTGGAGCCGAATCCCCATGTCCAAGAAGAAGCTGAATCCCTACAGTTCCCGCATCACCGAGCCACGTTCCCAGGGCGCCTCCCAGGCCATGCTCTATGGCACCGGTCTCACGCCGGAGGAGATCCGCAAGCCGGAAGTGGGGATTTCCAGCGTCTGGTGGGAAGGCAACACCTGCAACATGCATCTGAACGACCTGGCGGCCCACGTGAAGGAAGGCGTCACCGCGGCGGGGCTGGTGGGCATGCGCTTCAATACCATCGGCGTCTCCGACGGCATTTCCATGGGCACCGACGGCATGAGTTTCTCCCTGCAGTCGCGGGACATCATCGCCGATTCCATCGAGACGGTGATGAGCGCCCAGTGGTACGACGCCAACATTTCCATTCCGGGCTGCGACAAGAACATGCCCGGCGTGATGATCGCCATGGGCCGGCTCAATCGTCCCGCGCTGATGGTCTATGGCGGCACCATCAAGCCCGGCCACTGGCAAAACAGGACCCTGGACATCGTCTCCGCCTTCCAGAGCTACGGCGAATACCTGGCCGGCAAGATCGACGACGAGGAGCGCGAGCAGATCGTCGAGCATGCCTGCCCCGGCCCCGGCGCCTGCGGCGGCATGTACACGGCCAACACCATGGCCTCGGCCATCGAGGCGCTGGGCATGAGCCTGCCCTACAGCTCCTCCACGCCGGCGGTGGACGCCGACAAGATCAAGGAATGCCACGAGGCCGGCAAGGCGATCCGCCATCTGCTGGAGAACGACATCCGCCCCCGCGACATCATGACCCGCGAGGCCTTCGAGAACGCCATGGTCATGGTCATGGCCCTGGGCGGCTCCACCAATGCGGTGCTGCACCTGATCGCCATGGCCCGTGCCGTGGACGTGCCGCTGACCATCGACGACTTCCAGGCCGTCTCCGATCGGGTGCCCTTCATCGCCGATCTCAAGCCTTCGGGCCAGTATGTGATGGAGGATCTGCACAACGTCGGTGGTACCCCGGCGGTGATGAAATACCTGCTGGAGAAGGGTTTCCTCCATGGCGACTGCCTGACCGTCACCGGCAGGACCGTGGCCGAGAACCTGGCCGATCTGCCGGGGCTGGCCGAGGGCCAGAAGGTGATCCTGCCGGTGGAGCAGCCGATCAAGAAAACCGCCCACATCCAGATCCTCAAGGGCAATCTGGCGCCCGGCGGCTCGGTGGCCAAGATCACCGGCAAGGAAGGCCTGCGCTTCTCGGGCCCCGCGCGGGTCTACGATTGCGAGGAGGACATGCTGGCCGGCCTCGAACAGGGCGAGATTCAGAAGGGCGAGGTGGTCATCATCCGTTACGAGGGCCCCAAGGGCGGCCCCGGCATGCCCGAAATGCTCACGCCCACCTCGGCCATCATGGGCGCCGGCCTCGGCAAGGACGTGGCCCTGATCACCGACGGCCGCTTCTCCGGCGGCTCCCACGGCTTCATCATCGGCCACGTGGTGCCCGAGGCCCAGGAGGGCGGCCCCATCGCCCTGGTCCGCAACGGCGACATCATTACCATTGATGCCGAGACCAAGTCCCTGAGTGTGGATCTGTCCGACGACGAGCTGGCCGAGCGCCGCGCCACCTGGGAGGCGCCGCCGCTGAAGGCCACCCGTGGCACGCTGCACAAGTACATCAAGCTGGTGAAATCGGCCTCCGAGGGCTGCGTGACCGACGAATGAGCCCCGCCGGAGAGGGTGAACCGGCCGGCTTTTCGCCGCGCCGGATTCTGGTACACTCGATGGCACAAGAACACGTCGTTCAGGGGGTGAGGACATGTTCAGTGCGCAAGAACCCGTGCCGGGTTCCTGGTATGTGAATCGCACCGGCAAGCTGATGAAGGTGCGCCTGCTGCTGTACCAGGGGCGCCGTCGCCGGGCACTGCTGATCGAATATCTCGAAGGTCATCGCCAGATCATCGGCATCGACGACTGGTACTGTCTGCAACTCAACCGGCGTGACATGGCCCTGGAAGCCGCCGTCCGCGGTGCCGCCGCCGGGCTGCCCAAACCGGAGCCGAGCGGCGAGGAAACCCGCTGAACCGCAGCCGTACCCGTAACGCACGCATTCGTTGACGGATGCCGGCGGCGCGGCATCCGAAATGCCTTCCGGGGTACCGGCATCCGCTGCCCCGGCGCCGTTCCCCGTCCCCTTTCCGGAAAGGTCCGAACCCATGACCGAGAAGCCGTCTCTCGCCGATCTCCAGCAACGCCTCAAGGCCTTCGCCGCAGAGCGGGACTGGGAACAGTTCCATGCGCCCAAGAACCTGGTCATGGCCCTCTCGGTCGAGGCGGCGGAACTGGTGGAGCACTTCCAGTGGCTGACCGCCGAGCAGAGCGAGCACCTGCCGGACGACACCCGGCACGAAGTGGCCCTGGAGATGGCCGATATCTTCATCTACCTGCTGCGCCTGGCCGAGCGCCTCGACGTGGATCTGCTGGCCGCGGTGGAGGAGAAAATCGCCCTGAATGCCGCCAAGTACCCGGCCGAGAAGGTGCGCGGCAGCGCGAAGAAATATACGGAATATTAGAAACCGGAAGTGTCAGGGTTTGATATTTCCCCAAAACGGCTGCAGGAGCGGCGCCCTCGCCGCGATGCGGCGGTGGCCGGGGACGGGTAGCGGGTGGCTGGGAAAACCCAACCACGTTTTTACCCGCTACCCGTCCCCAGCTACCCGCTACCGTTCAATTTCAGACAGGCAATATCCCCCTGCTGCCCCGTTCAGGATCGCTGCCCCTGTTTCTCCAGCAGGGCCGTCATCTCCGCGACCGGCACCGGCGGGCTGTAGTAGAAACCCTGGATCAGATGGCAGTCGTTTTCCTCGAGGAAGGCGAGCTGCTTCTCGGTCTCCACGCCTTCGGCAATCACCTTCAGGGACAGGTTCCGGGCCATGACCACGATGGCCCGGGTGATGGCTGCATCGTCCGGGTCGTCGGTGATGTCGCGGATGAAGGAGCGATCGATCTTGATGGTCTCGATGGGAAAGCGGCGCAGGTAGCTGAGCGAGGAATAGCCGGTACCGAAGTCGTCGATGGCGAACCGGACGCCCAGTTCGTTGAGGGACTTGAGGGCCGTGACCACGGAGCTGGCCTGACGCATGAGCATGCTCTCGGTCAGTTCCAGTTCCAGACATTCGGGATTGACGCCGGTGTGATCCAGGGTGCTGTGCAACACGTCGATGAATTCGGTGTTGTTGAACTGCCGGCTGGAGATGTTGACGGACATCAGCAGATCGTCGAAGCCGGCGTCGTGCCAGATCTTCGACTGCTGACAGGCGGTCTCCAGCACCCATTTGCCCACGTCCTCGATGAGCCCGGTCTCCTCCAGCAGGGCGATGAAGTTGCTGGGCGATACCAGTCCCAGTTCCGGGTGCTGCCAGCGCAGCAGAGCCTCGACGCCGACGATGCGATCCAGCCGGGCATCCACCTGGGGCTGGTAGTAGAGGACGAACTGCTGGCGGGCCAGGGCGTGGCGCAGATGGTTCTCCAGCGTCAGGCGTTCGAAGTTCCGGGCGCTCATGTCGTCGGAATAGAACTGGTAGTTGTTCTTGCCCAGTTCCTTGGCCCGGTACATGGCCACGT
>JALVBM010000282.1 GCA_027010665.1 Chromatiales bacterium | reverse complement strand
AGTTGCATGTTGAAGTCGTCGACCTGGATGACCGCATCGCGGGCCGCTTCGGCCTCGCGGACGAGATCGGCCTCGGCCGCGTCGATGATGCCTTTCTCCTGTGCCACGGCGAGCAGGCCCTCGAGGCCGCGCCAGTCCGGCTGCCAGTCGCGCAGGGCATGGCGGATGCGCCGTTCCGGCTGTTCGGCCTTGATCACCTTGCGCAGGGCGTCCTCGATGCGGCCCAGGGGTTCGTCGGGACCTTCGGGCAGGAACAGGCCGGCGGTAAGCCGGTCCCGGGCCGGCGAGGGCGAGAGCAGCAGCTCGGCGACCTGGTGGCCGAGCCGATCCGACGGCGGCCGGAAGTGCCGTCCCAACGGGAAGGTGAGCAGGCGCAGGAACCAGGCCGCCGGCCGGTTCGGCAGGTTCTGGAACAGCCCGTCGAAGGCCTGCTGGATTGCGTGCAGGTGATGGCGGCAGGCCCAGTGCAGCAGGGGCCGGTCCGCCTTCGGGCAGTCCTGATCCTCGAACCGCTTGAGCACCGCCGAGGCCAGATAGAGATGGCTGAGGATGTCGCCGAGCCGGCCCGAGAGTTTCTCGCGACGCTTGAGGCTTCCGCCCAGGGTCATCATGGCCACGTCGGTGGACAGGGCGAAGGCGGCGCTCATGCGCGTCAGATGCTGATAGTAACGCCTGGCCGGACGTGGCGCCCGCACCATCACGAAACGGGAGCCGGTCAGGCCGTGCCAGAGACTGCGCACCACGTTGTGCAGGAAGAAGCCGATGTGGCCGAACAGGGCCCTATCGAACTGGCGCAGCGATTCGTCCGGATCGGCCTCGCCGATCGCGGCCAGCTCCTTGAACACCCAGGGGTGGCTGCGGATGGCGCCCTGGCCGAAGATGATCATGGTGCGGGTGAGGATGTTGGCGCCTTCCACGGTGATGCTGATGGGCACGCCCTCGTAACCCCGGGCCAGGAAGTTGCGCGGGCCGAGGCAGATCCCGGCACCGCCGAGCACGTCCATGCCGTCGTTGATCACCTTGCGCATGCTCTCGGTCAGGTGGTACTTGACGATGGCCGAGATCACCGCCGGCTTCTCGCCCCGATCCAGGGCCGCGGCGGTCAGGGTACGGGCGGCGTCCATGATGTAGGTGTAGCCGCCGATCCGGGCCAGGGCTTCCTCCACGCCCTCGAAGCGGCCGATGGGCAGCTTGAACTGGCGGCGGATGCGCGCATAGCCGCCCACCGCGCGCGCCGTGAGCTTGCCGGCGCCGGTGGACAGCGCCGGCAGGGAGATGCCGCGTCCGTCCGACAGGCATTCCATGAGCATGCGCCAGCCCTGACCGGCCCGTTCGCGGCCGCCGATGATCCAGTCGATGGGCACGAACACGTCCCGGCCACGGGTCGGTCCGTTCATGAACACGATTTCCATCGGCAGGTGGCGGCGGCCGGTCTCCACGCCGGGGGTGTCGGTGGGGATGAGCGCCAGGGTGATGCCGAGATCGGTCTCGTCGCCGAGCAGGCCGTCGGGATCGTAGAGGTGGAAGGCCAGGCCCAGCAGGGTGGCGACCGGCGCGAGGGTGATGTAGCGCTTGTCCCAGGTGAGGCGGATACCCAGCACGTCCTTCTCGCCCTGGAAGTCCTGGCGACAGACGATACCGTAGTCGGGTATCGCCCCGGCATCAGAGCCGGCCTTGGGGCTGGTGAGGGCAAAGCAGGGAATCTCCACACCTTTGGCCAGGCGGGGCAGGTAGTGATTCTTCTGCTCCTCGGTGCCGTACTCCAGCAGCAGCTTGGCCGGCCCCAGGGAGTTGGGCACCATGACGGTCACGGCGGCGGTGATGCTGCGGGTCGAGATCTTCATCACCACTTCCGAATGAGCCAGGTTGGAGAATTCCAGACCACCGTAGGCCCGCGGAATGATCAGGCTGAAGAAGCCGTTGTCCTGCAGATAGCGCCAGACCTCACGGGGCAGATCCTTTTGCTCCCGGGTGATGTGCCAGTCGTCGAGCATCTGGCAGAGGATTTCCACCGGCCCGTCGATGAAGGCCTGCTCTTCCGGCGTCAACCGCGGTGGCGGCAGGCGACGCAGCTTTTGCCAGCGCGGCCGGCCGGAGAACAGTTCGCCGTCCCACCAGACCGTGCCGGCGTCGAGCGCCTCGCGTTCGGTCTGGGACATGCGCGGGGTGACCCGGCGAAACAGCTTCAGGGTCGGCCCGGAGATCCAGCGGCTGCGCCAGCCGTGCTCGGAACGGGTGTCGGTCATGCGCGATCTCCTTTCAGGTGCAGGGTCTGCAACAGGTTGAGTTGCGGGATCCGCCGGGCCTTGTCGTCACCGGCCGGGATGTCCGCGGTCGATTTGCGGAAGCAGTCGTTGAGGTCGTTGCAGATCACGTCCGTGTCTCGCCAGGGCAGGTGACGGTAGATGGCCACGTCGTCCAGCCCGAACAGGGGATACTTGATGATATCGAAATAGGGTGAATAGTCGAAATCCCGTGGCGAGACCAGTTTCGGATTGCGCTGATGAAGATGGATGCGCTGCTCCTCCACCCGTTCGGCGAAGGGCAGCACCGGAAAGCGCACCGACTGGAACGCCTCGGCGAGCATGGTGGAGCAGACGGTGCGGGTGGCATCACCGGCATTGTGACGAAACAGGGTGGAGCGCCAGCGCCGCGGCAGTATTCCCCAGGGAAACAGGAAACGGGCCAGATCGAAGAGCTGGCGCATGTCGTAACCGGTGCCGAGGCGGCGAATGGTATAGGCGATGACCTCGCGGGCATCGGCTGGTGCCAGGCCACTGGGCCGGCAGATTCGCAGGTGTTCCCGCCGGTACTTGTCGAGCGGGTAGACCACCGTGCCCTCGCCGAGCAGGGTTTCGATGATGAGCTGGGTTTCCGGCGTGGTATCGATATGGGTTTCGACCTGCCGGCGAAGTTCGGGATCGTCGATGTCGTAGAGGCGGCCGATGTAGAGGGCGGCGTGGGTCCAGGGGCTCTGGGTGATCTGCTTGATGACGTTGGAGACCCGGCTGCGGCCTTCCACCAGAATCACGTCACCGGGGCGGATTTCGTAGCAGAGCCGGTCGAAGTTGAGCAGCAGCACCGAATCGTCCGGTGGCTTCGGCTCGTGGGTGAGCCAGCGGGCGATGGCCTGACCCAGTCGGTTGAACGCGCGGTTCTCCATGACACCTCCGTGGCGAGCGATTCCCGGTGGCAGGAATCCGCAACCGTTGCGGAACGACATCCCCTGTCCGTTTCGACATGCAGCGACGCAAAAGGTGCCGTCATCGTTTCACCGGCAGGACGATGGGCGCTGCTGATCATTGCATCGGCATGTCGACAGGAAAAGTTTAGCAGGGCTTTGCCCGATCGGTGGTCACCGCGACCCGACAGCCGGCACGGGTTTGCCGGCTGTCATTGCGGCTTCAGCCGGGACCGGCGTCGGCCAGGGCCACGGCCTTGTCGAGCTGTTCGAACGGGGTGTGAAAATGGGGCGAGAAACGCACGCCGGCGCCGCGACGGGCGCAAAGCACCCGGTTGGCCATCAGCCATTCGTACAGTGGCTCGGCCGGGACATGCCGATGGCGGAACAGCACGATGCCGGCATGCCGATCGGGACGGGTGTCGGTGAGGCATTCGAGATGCTCGCTGGCCTCGATGCGCGCGAACAGGTGGCGGGTCCGGGCCAGCACCGCCCGCTCCACGTTGTCCATGCCTGTCTCCAGCAACAGCGACACACTGGCCTGCAGGGCATGGATGCCGAGCATGTTGGGGCTGCCGCATTCGAAACGGCGGGCGCTTGCGGCCGGGCGCCAGTCGCGGCGATCGAAGTCGATGGTCTCCACCATGTGCCAGCCATACTGATGCAGGGTCAGGCGCTCGCGAGCCGCCGGGGTGCTGTAGAACAGCGCCACGCCTTCGGGCCCGAGCAGCCACTTGTGGCCATCGGCCATGACGAAGTCCGCGTTGACCGACTGGACATCGAGGCGCAGGGCGCCGAGGCTCTGAATCGCGTCGATGCAGAACAGGATGTCGTGTTCCCGGCAGAAGCGGCCCAGGTGTTCGAGATCCACCCGCAGGCCGCTGGCGTACTGAACCGAGCTGATGGCGAGTACACGGGTGCGTTCATCACAGGCGGCGATCAGGGCGTCTTCGGGCGTGGTTCCCGCCTTCAGATCCACTTCCACCACGCGCACGCCCTGCGCTTGCAACGACTCCCAGACGATGCGATTGGACGGAAATTCCTCGTTGCTGATCACCACCCGATCGCCCGCCTGCCAGCGCAGGCCATGGGCCACCACCGACAGCGCCTCGGAGGTGTTCTTGAGCAGGGCGATGTCCTCCGCCGGGGCATGGATCAGGCGGCCAAGATCGGTGCGCAGCCGGCTCTCGGTCTCCAGCCAGCGGGGATAGTGCAGTGAGCCCCGGGTGGCGTTCTCCCGGGCGAAGGTCTCCACGGCCTCCCGGGTTCGTGTCGGCCAGGGCGCCACCGCGGCGTGGTTGAGATGAATGAGATCGGGATCCAGTTCGAAGGTCATGTCGCCTGCCGGGTCGCTTGAGCACGGCCATCAGCCTAACACGCGATGCATCGAAAATTGCCAAGTTCTTGTTTTGCCGTGAACCATTTTTCTAAAGGCCCTGACATTCATGCCGATATAGCCTAAAGTTATATGGCGTTCGGGTTATGACCGACGACGCACCGGCAACGGCGGCGTCCATTCTGCGGGCACGAGGCCCGCCCTGGCGGAAAAAGACGGATTCGACGTGTCCAACGAGGCTGAACTGAGGATTTCCCCGGTCGGGCTGGATGCCACCGGCCACAAGGTACTGCAGGTGGTGCTGGCGCTGCTCGGGGACGAGGACGGGATTCGCTGTGCGCTGCTCGACGCGGATGACGCCTCCGGCCATCTGGTCATCGTGGACATGGATTCGCAGCAGGGTCGATCGGTCTTTCCCGGGCTGTCGTCCGGCCAGGTCAAGCTGTTGCTCGGCGGACCGCCGGCCAGCGGACGCAATATCGTTTCGCTGGCCAAGCCGGTGCACGTGAACGCCCTGCGGGACATGCTGCTGAAAATCTGCCGGCGCATGCAGGTTCAGCTCGATGCCTCGCTGCACGATCTCAAGGCGCCTGCTGCCGCGCCAATGCCGGCAACGGACGATACGGCACCGGCTGCCGCTCCCGATCTGCTGACCATTCTAAGTAACGCCCGCCGTGAAGGCAGCGTATTGGCACTGGCGATCGATGGCGACGAACTTGTGCTGGTGAACGGCGCCACGCGCGCCTTCGCCGCTCTGCGCGAGGGCGCCGAGGAGCGGCTGTTTGCCGTCGGCCCCGAACAGCTTGCCTGCCGGCAAATCGACGAGGCGGATTTCGAATCCCGCACCCACGGGCGGACGCTGGGCGCGCTCGACAACCTGCTCTGGCAGTGTGCGGTTCACGCCGAGCCCGATCGCCTGCCGGCCGGCATCGGGGATGAGACGCCCGTCCGGCTCAAGGCCTGGCCCAACTTCACCCGCCAGGGCTTTCGCAACGACTACTTCCGCATCGCCGCTGCACTGGCACGGCAGCCGGCCAGTTGTGCCCAGCTGGTGGAAACCACCGGGCTGGACCGGCGCAGCGTGGTGGGTTTCATCACCGCCTGCAACGCGGTCGGGCTGCTCGTGGCCCTGCCGCCGGAGGGGGCCGATCCGGAAAAGGTCACCCCGCTGCACAAGGCCGCCACGCCGGAACGTCGCGGCCTGCTGGCGCGTCTGGCGCAACGACTCGGACTGGCCCAGGCATGAACGGCATGGCGCAGGAAAAAATCATCTTCACCGGGCCGGTCGGTGCCGGCAAGACTTCGGCCATCGCGGCCATCAGCGACGTGCCGCCGGTGCGCACCGATGTGGCCTGCCGGGGCGAGGAGCGTGCCATCAAGGACACCACCACGGTCGCCATGGACTACAGCTACATCCAGCTGGACGACGGCCGGCGGGTGCATCTCTATGGCACCCCGGGTCAGGCCCGCTTCGATTTCATGTGGGAACTGCTGACCCGCAACGGCCTCGGTCTGGTGCTGCTGATCAACAACGATCATCCCGAGCCGCTGCGGCAACTGGACTTCTATCTGGACGCCTTTGCCGACTTCATCCGGCAGACGGGTGTCGTGATCGGCGTGACCCGCATGGGTATCGCCGATCGGGCGCGGCTCGACGACTATCAGGCGCGACTGTTCGAGCGGGGACAGGTTTACCCCGTGTTCGAAATCGACGGGCGCAGCGGAGACGACGTGCGCATTCTCGTGCAGGCCCTGCTCGCCGTACTGACCATCTGAAACCATCAGGGAGGGACATCATGGATGTCATCGAGGAAATCTTTCGGGACCAGCAGGCGGCGGGCGAGACGGCCGTGGCCGTGAGCGAGGAGGGTTCGCGCGTCCTGCGTGCGCGGCTGGAGCAGATCCTGGACGGCCTGCGCGAGGATTGCGGCGACGTGACCGGGGCCATCGTCAGTGGTGTGGACGGCATGGCCTGGGCGCAGCGCCTGCCGGCGGGCTTCGACCAGAACCGCTTTGCGGCCATGAGCAGCGCCCTGCTGGCCCTGAGCGACAACCTGGTGAAGGAGGCAGGCGAGGGCTCGCCACGCAAGGTGCTGATCGAAGGCGAGGGGGGCAACGTGTTTCTGATGCACGCCGGGGATCAGCTGTTGCTGACGATCTTCACCCGTGCCGATTCGAACCTGGGCATGTCGCTGGCCCACGCCAATCATGCGGTCGAGCAGATCGCCCGACTGATGGCGAAGTGCGACGACTGACCGATCATCCGGCCCGAGCCTTGCAGCCGGGCCATCATTGGCAACCACCGGGACGATCCCGGTACAAGGAGACGAGACATGGCAAGTATCAATGAAGTATGCAAGGACATCGTGGACGGCGTGGAAGACGCCTTCGCCGCCGCGGTCGTGGATCTGAACACCGGTCTGTTGCTGGGCGTTCACCACACCGTGCCGTATTTCACCACCAGTTATCTGGACGCGGTGGCTGCCGCGGCCGTGGACATGTTCCGGGGCAAGGGGGTCAGCGGCGTCGAGAAGCGGCTCTCCCAGCAGCGGGGTCAGGAAGTGAAGAACACCATGCAGGAAATCCAGATGACCACGGAGAAGACCTACCATTTCATGTCCATCATCCCCGGCAAGCCCAACGCCCTGGCCGTGCTCATCACCGGCAAGAAGGCCAACCTGGGGCTGGGCTGGTCCGGCCTGCGCAGCGCCATGTCCGAGCTGGCGCCCTTGTGTCCATGAGTTCGGGATGAACGCGCCAGTGGCCGGAAGACATTCCGGCTAATTGTTGTTTTGCGGTTTTAATCTTTTGCAGGAGTGTAGGAGCGGCGCACAGCCGCGATTGGTATCCCGTCGCGGCTGTGCGCCGCTCTTACACTTGCTAACTGCCACCGTTGCTATTGCCCGGCCTGCAGGCGTTCGATCAAGCCGTTGGGAAACGCGAAGCGGCGCATGTCGTGCAGCGTCCGCTCGATGTCGTAGGCCAGGCGATGAAAACGATATTCCCGGCTTTGCAGATCGAAGATGGCCAGCTCGGCACCCGGCTCGCCACAGCGGGGCTGGCCGACGGAACCGGGGGAGAGCAGGGCATGACTCACGTCGGAGAGGTTGCCTTCCCGGGCATCCCAGGCGGCGTCACGGCCCCGATGGCGGCAATAGAGCTGCTGCAGATGGGTGTGGCCGTGAAAGCACAGCGGGATGCCCCGCTGCTGCAGGTTGTCCAGATTGTCCTCGTAACTCATCCGGTACACGTAGGCATTGAAGAAGCTGGCATCGACGGGGGCGCCGTGCACCGCCAGCCAGTCGTCCTCGGCATGAAAGCAGGGGAGATCGGCCAGCCAGGTGCGGGCCGCCTCGTCGAGCCTTTCCCGGCTCCACTGCCAGCTCCAGTTGGCCAGTGATGTGGTCCCGCCGCTGATTTCGCCGGTAACCACGGCATTGTCGTGGTTGCCGCGGATCACCAGCACGTCGTCGCGCTCTCGCAGGCGATCCACACAGGCCTGCGGATGCGGTCCGTAGCCCACCACGTCGCCCAGCACCAGGATGCGATCCACCGCCTGTCCGGCGATGAAATCCAGCACGGCCTCGAGAGCCGGCAGGTTGCCGTGTACGTCGGCAATGAGCGCCAGTCGCGCCGCGCCTGCCGTGTTCGCCCGGTTTTTTTCCGGTGTTTCGACGGTCATCGTGGCGCCGGACCGGCTCAGCGCCGACAACAGTTGCACCAGTACCGGCGCCTGCGCCGCCGGCAACACGATGTCGCGCAAGGCCTGGCACAGTTCGTCCAGCGCGGACGGTCGTTCGGCGCGGACCAGTGCATTGGCGAGCCAGCGCCCCAGGATCTGTGCCGTGGCCGACGAAATCCGGCCCTGGCGCAACAGGAGCCCGAGAAAATCGTGCAGGCCGTGATCGTCCTGCCAGTCGTAGACATCGTCGTCGACATACCAGACCGTCCCCTCGGCATCCACGCCGAAATTGGACAGGCTCAGATCCAGGGCTTTGCCGTGTTCAGTCGCGGCCCGGAAATAGCGTTCGAGCATGGACTGCAACCGATCGGCCCCGGGTTCCATGGCGTCCAGGATCCGCAGTGGCGTGGTGCGGTTGCCCATGAGCCACAACGGTCTGTCCATCGGGTCGCAAACCGGCAGGGCGAACCAGATTTTGTCCGGTGGATGAACGCCCAGTTGCCGTTCGATGGCGCGATGGGTGGCAATCCGGCTTGCGGCGCTGTCGGCATCGTTCAGCGGTTGCGCCTGGAGTTTCAGGAAATGTCGTGCCGTTTCCAGAACCCGGGTCGCCGGCCGGCCGGCATAGGTTTCGCCATGGCCGGCCGTCTGTGGTGCGTTGGCCAGCATCAGTGCCATCAATTCGTCGGCGTCGAAATCCGGCACTGCCGGGCCATGGAGCACGGGTCCTCGTTCGGGATCGGGTCGCCAGTCCTTCATGATTGCAGACTGAAGGTCATCAGCACCCACTGCTCCGTCGCCAGCAACGTGCGCCGCGGGGCGATGGTGTAGTCCTTGCCGGCAATGTGCACGCGAAACCGCTCGTCACTGTTCTGCAGGGCCGAGGGCATCAGCAGCCGCGCCGGCCGGCCGGCTTCCCTGTCCACGGCGAAATGCAGGCCATCCCGGGTTTCCTGCGAGCCGTTGGCCGGATGGATACGAATGGGTCGGGGATGGCCGGGCACGATTTCCACGCCCAGATGCAGCTGGCCGTCGTCGGCCTGCTTCAGCCAACGGATCAGGCCGACATGGAGTGGACTGGTCGCCGGCGTGCGTTCGGGATCGACCACGCCGATCACGTCACCGACCACGGGCTCGACCGGCAGGGCGTGCGGATCGCAGGCCAGCAGATAGCCGCGGGCGCTGATGTTGCGTATGTGGCAGGGGAAGAGGGTGCAATCGGCGGCTTCGGGCGAGTCGAGATCCATCACCGCGATGCCCGCGTGCACTTCCGCTTCCATGACCTGTTCGATGTGTTCCGGACGGGCGAGAAAATGCAGGACGGCCGGCAGGCCGGCGGTCAGATGAATGGTGCGCGCATCCGCCCGGCGTGCATCCCGGCGTTCCTGCGGGTTGCCCAGCCGGCGGGCCAGATCGGTCAGCAACTGCGCATCGTGACCACTGGCTTCCGCGGCCAGCGAACGAAGCCTTTCGGCCACGTTCTCCACCTGCAGCACGCCACCTTCGTCGGGCACCAGGGTTTCCCGGGCAAACGCGCAATGGATGGGTGGTGCATCCTCCGCGTAGGCGAAGCGAAAGGCAGGGCGATCGGCGGGACAGTCTTCGGGCGAGGTGATTTCCGCGGCATCGCACACGGTGTCGAGCAGCAGGAAATTCTCGAACACGGCCTGGCCGCTCATGTGATAGGGATCGGCGATACTCAGCAGCATCACCTGCTTGAACAGGCGTTCCACCGTGGGCGTGGCGGCATAACCCCGGATCTGTCGCAGGCGTTGCTGATGCAGCTTGCGCCGCCGGGCATAGTGATAGAGCTGGTACAGCTCGAGATAGGTCAGGGGCGGCGGCGTCTCATGGGCGCGATAGGCGTAGAGCAGGGCGTGGGCCAGCAGTTCCATGGCCCGGAACAGGGCCATGACCAGGGTACTGTCCCGCACCCCGCGGCCGTCGTTGTCGAAATGGGCCAGCACGATGAGCTTGTAGCCGGCGGCCAGCTGCAGGTACAGCCACATGATGTCCTGGGCCAGCGCCCGCCGTTCGTCCGGACGGATCGGCAACATGCTCAGGCGCAGATCGTCGTAGGAAAAGAGGATTTCGTCGAAGGCTTCGAACAGGACTTCCAGCAGCTTCAGGCGCTCGTCGGCATCGAGCGCCATTTCATTGAACGGGCGAATGCGCGCATCCAGCTGACGCACCGTTTCAGGCACGTTCATGATGGGCAGATCGAACAGCCACTGGCGCAACCGCCGCGGATTGAGTTCCACGGCCGGATTCCGGGCCGCATGCTGGGTTGGCGTGCTCAGAAGCAGAAAATCCGTGTCATGCGGCATGCCGGGCGTCCGTTTGCGGGGGAACCGGTCTCCCGTCGGCGAGGGAAACCAACAATCTCGAAAGGGGTTATCGGCCGCCCGGGCGGGGGCTTGAACGGATTCGGCGGGTCCGGCGCGGGAATCCCGCCGAACCGGTGTCAGAGATTCAGGGCCGCGGCGTTCGTCGAGCGAGCGCTCTGGTCCCAGACCTCGTCGAAGAAGCGCACCAGACTCGATGCCCAGCCGGGATCGTTGAAGCTGGCCGTCGCCTCGAAGCGATCGGCGCGCCGACGATCGAAGACCCCGATCTCGTCGGCGACCAGAAAGCTGTGATGATAGCTGCGCGGGGTCTGGCGGATCTGCACCGGGCTGCCGAGACGGCGGGCCAGATCGATCAACCGGTGTCCCCGATTGACGGCCCGGTCGATGTCATGAGCCAGGATCCGGACGCGGCCGCCATTGTGGGCGCCGGCCACGGCACGGGCCGCATCGATGAAGGAAGGCGTGTTGTACAGGTCCGGGTCGAGATCGTGGGTGAACAGGCAAAGACAGTTGCGGGCCTGGCTGGCCAGCGCCAGGGCCAGGGCAGTGCAGTCCTCGCGGGAATCCAGCCGCAGCAGTTCACGCTGCTGGCCGAGTCGGTAGGTTTCGAGATTTTCCATGGGTGGTTTCCCTTGCGCGGATTCGGGGGTCTTCAGGGATCGTAGCAGACAGCGCGCAAGCTGCAGCCAGCATGCACAATTCTGGTGCAATGCACAAAATGATTCCCTACATTT
>JALVBM010000281.1 GCA_027010665.1 Chromatiales bacterium | reverse complement strand
AACAAGAAGAAGACCACCCGTCGCAGCACCGCCCGCCGCCGGCCGGTGTTCATCGTCGACGGCAGTCGCACCCCCCAGCTCAAGGCCCGCAACCGGCCCGGGCCCTTCCACGCCGCCGATCTGGTGGTCGGCTGCGGCCGGCCGCTGCTGGCCCGTCAGCCCTTCGAACCCGACGCCTTCGACGAGGTGATCCTCGGTTGCGTAATGCCGGGGCCGGACGAGGTCAACATCGGCCGGGTGGCCGCCCTGCGCCTGGGCTGCGGCAAACGGGTCCCGGCCTGGACCGTGCAACGCAACTGCGCCTCGGGCATGCAGGCGCTCGACAGCGCCGCCCGCAACATCGCCTCCGGCCGCTCGGAGCTGGTGCTGGCCGGCGGGGTGGAAGCCATGAGCCATGCCCCCGTCCTGTTCAGCGAGGCGATGGCCGCCTGGCTGGGTGCCTGGACGACCGCCCGCACCTTGCCGGATCGTCTGGCGACACTGGCGCAACTGCGACCGGCCCATTTCAAGCCCATCATCGGCCTGCTGCGGGGCCTGACCGATCCGGTGGTCGGCCTGAGCATGGGCCAGACCGCCGAGAACCTGGCCTGGCGCTTCGGCATCAGCCGGGAGGCGATGGATCGCTACGCCCTGCGCAGCCACGAACGGCTGGCGCGGGCCATCGACAAGGGCTGGCTGCCGGAAATCGAGCCCCTCTACGACACCCGTGGCAAGGTCTATCTGCACGACGATGGCCTGCGCGCCGACACCACCCTCGAAAAGCTGGCGAAACTGCGGCCGGTGTTCGACAAGCCCTTCGGCAACGTCACCGCCGGCAACAGCGCCCAGATCAGCGACGGTGCCGCGCTGCTGATCCTCGCTTCGGAAAAGGCCATCGATCAGTACGATCTGCCGGTGCTCGGCCAGATCCGGGACGTGGAATGGGCCGGCCTGGATCCGGCCCAGATGGGGCTGGGACCGGTGCATGCCAGCGCGCCCATCCTGCAGCGCAACCGGCTGAAACTGGAGGACATCGACTACTGGGAGATCAACGAGGCCTTCGCCGCCCAGGTGCTGGCCTGCCTGCGCGCCTTTGCCGACGAGGACTACTGCCGCAACGAACTGGGCCTCAAGAGTGCGCTGGGCGAGATCGATGAAGAACGACTCAACGTGGACGGCGGCGGGATCAGTCTCGGCCACCCGGTCGGCGCCAGCGGCGCCCGCATCACCCTGCACCTTTTGCACGTGCTGGAACGAAACCAGGCCCGCACCGGCATCGCCACCCTGTGCATCGGCGGCGGCCAGGGCGGCGCCGTGCTGGTCGAGAGGATCGCCGCATGAACGCCGCAAGGAAACACCGCCACTGGCACGTGGAGACCGATGCCGACGGCATCGCCTGGCTGCACCTGGACAAGGCCGACAGCGACACCAACGTCCTCTCCCGCGAGGTGCTGCTGGAACTGGACGACCTGCTCGACGAGCTGACCCGAAAACCGCCCCGCGGCGTGATCTTCGTCTCCGACAAGCCCGGCGGCTTCATCGCCGGCGCCGACGTGCAGGAATTCACGCAGTTGCAGACGGAAGACGAGGCGCTGGAGGCCATCCGCCGCGGCCAGGGGATCATGGATCGCATCGAGGCCCTGCCCTGTCCCACCGTCGCCGTCCTGCACGGCTTTGCCCTCGGCGGCGGCCTGGAACTGGCCCTGGCCTGCGACTACCGCGTGGCCGAGGACGATCCGGGCACCAAGCTGGGCCTGCCCGAGATCCGGCTCGGCATCCATCCCGGTTTCGGCGGCACCGTGCGCAGCATCGAACGGCTCGGCGTGCTGCAGGCTATGAACCTCATGCTCACCGGCCGCAACCTCTCGGCGCGGGCCGCGAAGCGCATCCGGCTGCTCGATTACGCCGTGCCCAGACGGCATCTGCACACCGCCGCCCGGGCCTGCGTGACCCGACCGCCACAGCGCAAGCCGCTGCCCTTCTGGCTGCGCCTGCTCAATGCCCGTCCCCTGCGACCATGGGTGGCGAAACGGCTGCAGCGCGAGGTGGCCAAAAAGGCCCGCAAGGATCACTATCCGGCCCCCTGGGCCCTGATCGATTTGTGGGTCCGCCACTTCGACGACCGACGCCGGATGCTGGAAGCCGAAGCCGCGTCCGTGGCCCGGCTGATGACCGGCCGCACCTCCCGCAACCTGGTGCGGGTGTTCGGCCTGCAGGAGAAACTCAAGGCCCTCGGCAAGCAGCAGGATTTCCGACCCCGGCATGTCCACGTGGTGGGCGGCGGCGTGATGGGCGGCGACATCGCCGCCTGGTGCGCCATGCAGGGCTTTCCGGTCTCCATCCAGGATCGGGAACACGAAACGCTCGGACGCGTGGTCAGGCGCGCCTTCGATCTCTACCGCAAGAAGCTCAGGCCGCGCCGCAACGCCACTGCGGCCCTCGATCGCCTCATGCCCGATCTGCCCGGTCACGGACTGCGCAAGGCGGAACTGGTGATCGAGGCCATCTTCGAGGATGCGCAGGTCAAGCGGGATCTGTTCGCCGAGGTCGAAAAACGCGTACCGGACGACGCCATCCTGGCCACCAATACCTCCAGCATCCCGCTGCAGGAACTGACTCCCGCGCTGGAACGCGCGGAACGACTCGTGGGCATGCATTTCTTCAATCCCGTGGCGAAGATGCCGCTGGTCGAAATCGTGCACGGTCCCGACACCTCGCCGGAGACCATCGAAAGGGCCAGCGCCTTCGCACGGCGCATCCGCCGCCTGCCCCTGCCGGTCACCAGCACACCGGGCTTTCTGGTCAACCGCGTGCTCATGCCCTATCTCATGGAAGCGGTGGTGATGGTCGAGGAAGGTATTCCCCTGGCCATCATCGACCGGGTGGCCACCGACTTCGGCATGCCCATGGGCCCCATCGAACTGGCCGACACGGTGGGACTCGACATCTGCCTGAAGGTGGCAGAGAACCTGACGGCCCACTTCGGTGGCGAGGTACCCGGCATCCTGCGCGACAAGGTTCAGCAGGGGCGGCTGGGCAAGAAGTCCGGAGAAGGGTTCTACGTCTTCCGCAAGGGCCGACCCGTGAAACCGGCGCCGGAGAAAGGCTACACACCGCCGACCGATCTGCAGGATCGCCTGATCCTGCGCATGCTCAACGAGGTCGTGGCCTGTCTGCGTGAACAGGTGGTGGCCGACGGTGATCTGGCCGATGCCGGTATCGTCTTCGGCACCGGCTTTGCACCCTTCCGCGGCGGTCCCGTCCAGTACATCCGCGAGCGGGGGCCAGGACAACTCCACGCACTGCTCGAATCCCTGAGCCACAGTCACGGCGAACGCTTCACGCCCGATGCCGGCTGGCGTAAGCTGATCGAGACGGCATCGGAGGCAGGCGCAGAGGCACAAGACGATGGCTGAACACCGAACCGATTACATTCCACGCGAAACGGCCCGTACCCTGCACGGACTGTTCCGGGAACGGATCCGACGCAGCCCGCAGGTCGTGGGTTACACGCACTATGATCGCCACCGGGAAACCTGGCGCGACTACACCTGGCAGGAAATGGGCGAATGGGTGGATCGCTGCCAGCTGGCGCTGCAGCGGGAGAATCTGCAGAAGGGCGATCGGGTCGGCATCCTGTTGCGCAACTGCCCGAGCTGGGTGGTGTTCGAACAGGCGGCGCTGGGGCTGGGACTGGTGGTGGTGCCGCTCTATACCAACGACCGGCCGGAGAACATCGGCTACATCCTCGAGGATGCCGGTATCCGCATCCTGCTGTTCCAGGACGCCCTGCACTGGCAGGTATTGAGCGACATCTATCCCCGCCTCGGCAACGTGCAGACCCTGCTTTCCATCGAACCGGTGTCCGAAACCCACGACATGCGCCTGAAGACCTTCGCCGACTGGCTACCGGACGAAGCCGGGCACGTGGAAAGACCGACGATCGAACCCGGGGATCTGGCCACCATCGTCTATACCTCCGGCACGACCGGCAATCCCAAGGGGGTGATGCTCTCCCACGACAACATTCTCTGGAACGCCACCGCCGCGGCCAGCTGTGAAACCTTCTATACCGATGATGTGTTCCTGTCCTTCCTGCCGCTGTCGCACATGTTCGAGCGCACGGCCGGCTATTATCTGCCCATGGTGGTGGGCGCGCGGATCGCCTATGCCCGATCCATTGAACAACTGGCCGAGGATCTGCAGATCGTCCGGCCCACCATTCTCATCACCGTGCCGCGGATCTTCGAGCGGGTGTACAACCGCATCAACGATCAGCTGGCGAAGAAACCGCCCCTGGCGCGCAAGCTGTTCGAGAAGGCGGTGGAGGTTGGCTGGCACCGGTTCCAGTACCGCCAGGGCCGTGCCCCGTGGTCGCCGAAACTGCTGCTGTGGCCGCTGCTCGATCGCATGGTGGCAAGAAAGATCCGGGATCGCCTCGGCGGCCGCCTGCGACTGGCCGTGTCCGGCGGCGCACCGTTGTCCCCGGAAATCGCCCGCACCTTCATCGGGCTCGGCATCACCATCTCCCAGGGCTACGGCATGACCGAACTCTCGCCCGTGGTCTGCACCAACCGCCTGGACGACAATCGGCCGGAAACGGTCGGCCAGCCGCTGCCCGACGTCGAGGTCAAACTGGGGGAACACGACGAACTGCTGGTGCGCAGCCCCGGGGTCATGCTCGGTTACTGGAACCTGCCCGAGGCCACGGCCGAGACCATCGATGCCGAAGGCTGGCTGCACACCGGCGACGTGGCCCGCATCGAGGGGGATCACATCATCATCACCGGCCGACTCAAGGACATCATCGTGCTGGCGACCGGCGAGAAGGTTCCACCGGCCGACATGGAGCTGGCCATTGCGACCGATCCCCTGTTCGAACAGGTCATGATCGTCGGCGAAGGCAAGCCCTTCCTCAGCGCCCTGGTGGTGCTCGACACGGAACACTGGCAGCGCCTGGCCGGGGAGCTGGGATTCGAAGCGGATCCGGCCAATCTCGAACACCCGCACGTGGAGAAGGCGCTGCTCGAACGCATCAACCGCAAGCTCTCCCGTTTCCCCGGCTATGCCAGGGTGATCCGCGCCCATGCCCGGCTCGAACCGTGGACCATCGAGGACGGCTTCATCACCCCCACCATGAAACTCAAGCGCAAGCCGCTGCACGCCGAATACGAGGCCGTCATCGATCAGTTGTACAAGGGCCACTGATGGCCACCGACCGCCCGCCACCGGGAGAGCCGGCCATTCGCGTCCTGGCCATGCCGGCCGACACCAACGCCGCGGGCGACATCTTCGGCGGCTGGCTCATGGCGCAGACCGACATCGCCGGCAGCATCGAGGCCTACCGGCGCGCACATGGCCGTGTGGTGACCGTGGCGGTGCACGAGTTCCGATTTCTCAAGCCGGTGTACGTTGGCGATCTGGTGAGCTTTCATGCGCACATCATGCGTGTCGGCAACACCTCGATCCGGGTGCACGTTTCCGCATGGGCGGAAAGGGAACGCCAACGACACGAAGTGGAACAGGTGGCCGATGCGGAACTCACCTACGTCGCCATCGAGGCCGAGCGCAAACCCCGGCCCGTGCCGCCGGAAGCGTAGACAGCAGGCGAGGTTTGAATTTCTCGGAAAGATTGATCCGACTTTTATCGTAGGAGCAACGCTCTCGCCGCGATTTCGACCGTATGGCAAACCCGTCGTTGTGAGCGTGCACGGAACGAAAGCGGACACGAAGGTTTTCCTCGCCACTCGTCCCTGCTTTTCACGGCGAGGGCGCCGCACCTGCAGGGTGTTTGCCAACCGACTGATTTTGAAAACCGTGTTTGATCTGTCTTGATGAGACGGCTTCGTCGTACCGAAAGCGAAGCGGGTTATCCGTCTTCCCACTCGTCGCCGTAGTGGTGAGTCAGTTCTTCACCCGGTTCGATGTCGCGCAGGGCCACCACGGTGAGATCGTTATAGTAGGCCACGTTGGGTTCGGCGTCGTGGTTGATGTAGCGGAAATCGCACAGCACTTCGTGGCCGCTGCCATCGTCGCACCAGAGCACGTGGGGACCGTCCTTGTGGGAAGGACGGGTCTTCAGATGGCCGAGCAGCTCGCCTTCACGGATGGGCGCGGCGGCGAACAGCCCCTTGCCATGGATGGGACTGCGGCCGACGCGGTACTTGCGCTTGCTCATGGCATACCCGAATCAGGAAACCCGGGCAGCATTATACGTTGCCGCACCGCGCCTGCCCAGTTGGCTTACCAGAGGATTTTGTAGACCGCTTCCACCGTCTCCCATTCCTGTGTTGCCGGATTCTTCAGCTTCGGATAGACGGCACGGAACACCCTGGCCAGACCCACGGTGATGCCGCCCACGATTTCCGGCAGCTTCTCGCGCACCGATTCGTCGTAGTCCAGCTCCAGTGTCGGCAGCTTCGACAGATGGTCGAGAATGGTCTTGAGGTTGAGTTCCTCGTCGTAGGAACGAAACAGGTGGATCTGTTCCTGCAGGCCCTTGGTGATCGGCACGTCCTGCACGGCGATAATGTCCCGGCCGTTGGCCTTGGCATTGGCCACCGCGCGCAACAGCAGATCGTGCAGGCGATCGTTGATGAAGTCCTCGAGCCGCTTGATGTCGTTCTTGTCGATGTCCAGGGATGCGGCTTCCCGGAACAGACGCTCGAACTGGCTGACAGCCATTACCATGATTTCTTCTCCTTGTTGTCGGAATGAACGTTTTCGGGACAGATGCCCCGCACGTTCACCATGGGTGGGGCGTCACCGGACCGAATTCAAGTCGTGTCCGGCTTTTCATCGGCGCAAATGCCACGGGCCAGCCGAAAGGGCTGGCCCGTGGCAAGGGTCCGGTTCCGGAACGGGACTCAGACGCAGCCCGTCGGCTTGGGCAGACCACCATACTTGGTGATCGGCTTCATGGGACCGGTCATCCACAGCTTGAACATGTCCTTCTGGTTCTCGCCGATGTACTTGGCGAACTTGCGGATCGGCGGCACCACGCCATACTCCTCGTAGTACTCGCGGGCTTTCAGGATCTGCTCCCACTTCCTGTCGTCGAGTTCCACGCCGTCCGCGGCCGCCATTGCCCGACCGATCTCCGGCGTCCACTGGTTCATGTCGAGCAGATACCCGTCGCCATCCCGGGGCGGGATTTCCACGGTTTCGGTGAGATTCTCGGCAGCTTGTGTCATGGCATTGACCTCCGTTGACCTGGGCCATGTCGGCGGCCCAATTACTTGAGTATTATGGTAGGTCTTTGAATATACGGCCTCGGCAGGCCCATTTCAAGCTGCCGGGTTCAGTCGGTGGCGAGTTCGTCGCGCAGGCGCACCAGCCAGTAGGCGGCGCCCAGGGCGAGGATGGCGGCGGCCAACGCGGCGATGGTGGCCGCCGAGGTATGGCCGATATCGAGAATGATGAACTTGCGCGCCACGGCCATCAGGGCGATCAGAATCACCGTCTTGACCTGGATGATGCTCTCGCGACGCGCCACCACCTTGAGGATGGAGTGCTTGAATTCGAGAGCGATGAGCAGGGTCATGATCATGCCGAAAATGGCCTGAAACACCGACTTGTCGGCCGGGTTGACCAGCCCTTCCAGCAGTATGACCACCACGTTGTAGGCCAGATTGAACAGGGCCGCGAGGATGATCACGGCGATGATGGTCGTCAGTGCGATGGCAACCAGTTCCTCGAACTTCTCGTAGAAGCTCAGAAGATGCCAGTTGCGCTCCTGTGACGGCTCGCGTTTGCTCATCCCGCCACGTTCCGCAGGGCCGGCCTGCCGCCGAACAGGCGGAAGTAGTTTTCGGTGGTCACCTCGGCGACCTGCTCCAGCGGTGCGTTGCGCAGTTCGGCGATGAATTCGGCCACATGGCGCACCCAGGCCGGCTGGTTGGGCTTGCCCCGATTCGGCACGGGCGCGAGATAGGGCGAGTCGGTCTCCACCAGCATGCGCTCGGCGGGCAGCTTGCGGGCCACTTCCTGCAACGCCCTGGCGCTGTTGAAGGTGACGATGCCGGAGAAGGAGATGTGGAAGTCGAGATCCATGGCTGCCTTGGCCGTGTCCCAGTCCTCGACGAAACAGTGCATCACGCCGCCCACCTCGTCGGCCCCCTCCTCCCGCAGGATGCGCAGGGTGTCCTCGGTGGCCTCGCGCATGTGAATGATCAGCGGCTTGCCGGTGCGCTTCGCCGCGGCGATATGGCGGCGGAAGCGATCCCGCTGCCATTCCAGATCCCCCTCGCTGCGAAAGTAGTCGAGCCCGGTCTCGCCGATGGCCACCACCTCGGGATCCGCGGCCAGTTTCACCAGCGTCTCCACGTCCGGATCCTTGCCCTCGTGCTCGTTGGGATGCACGCCGACCGAGGCGGAAACGTCGTCGTGTTCCCGGGCGATGCGCAGCACCTCGGGAAAGTTGTCCATGCCGATGCTCACGCACAGAAAATGCCCGACGCCGTTGTCCCGCGCCGCCTGCAGGGCCCGGTCGAGATCGCCGTCGTAGCTGGCCAGATCGAGCCGATCGAGATGACAATGGGAATCAACGAGAAACATGGCGGAAGTCCGGTAAGGAAATGATTGTCCCTATTCTACCGTGATTTCCCCACGGTTTCCCTCGCCACTCGTCCCTCGTCCCTCGCCACTGTTTACATGGTGTGTGTCTGCCGATCCGATTTCAGGGCGCCGGCCAGGTAGGTTTCGATCTTGGTGCGGGCCTGGCCGTCGTCCTGATCGGAGAACTGCACGCCGATGCCGGCGGCGCGGTTGCCCTGAGCGCCGGTGGGCGTAATCCAGACGATCTTGCCGGCGACCGGGAGCTTTTCCTTCTCGTCCATGAGGGTCAGGAGCATGAACACCTCGTCGCCGAGCTTGTACTTCTTGTTGGTGGGAATGAACAGGCCGCCATTCTTCACGAACGGCATGTAGGCCGCGTAGAGGGCGCTCTTGTCCTTGATGGTGAGGGACAGGATCCCCTGGCGTCCGGCGGGTGCGACCATGCGTGTGTACCTCGCGTCAAGTCCTGGCCTGGCGGGGAAGATTGGCCCAGTAGATCAGGATCCCCTCCAGGATGGTCTGTTCGTTTACCTGGCTGCCCAGCAGCCGGCGGGCTTCCTGGACCTGGTCCAGCAATCGATGCAGCCGGACCAAGTCTATCGCGCCCGCCAGTTTCTGCAAAGCGCCCTCCGTTTCGGCCTGGCGGGCACGGGCGCCCTGGCGCAGGCGGATCATGTCGCCAACCCAGGCCTGGATCCACTGTATCGGCCGCTCGGCGTCGGGCTTGATCCATTCGGCGGCCAGTTTCACGGGATCGGCCCGCCCGTCGGCCAGGTCGATCCACTGGCGGAACAGGTTACCGTGCCGCACCAGCGCTTCCTGACCCAGCGCCAGGGCCGTCAGTGGCGCTCCGCCAGCCAGATCCAGCAGCGTTTCCGCCGCTTCCACGCCCTGCTCCCTCAGCCAGGCCAACGCGGCATCCCGTGGCGGCATGGCCAGAGACAGGCGCTGGCAACGGCTGCGGATGGTCGCCGGCAACAGGGCGGGCCGGCTGGCCAGCAGGATCAGCAGGGTCTCCGGCGGTGGCTCCTCCAGGGTCTTGAGCAGCGCATTGCCGGCGGCGACGTTCATGGCCTCGGCCGGCTCGATGATCACCACACGCCAGGCGGCATGATGGCGGCTGAGGCCCAGGCGCTCGGTCAGTCCCCGGATCTGATCGATGCGGATGACCCTGGACTCCTCCGGCGACAGGGTCAGCAAATCAGGATGGGTGCCGGCCTGGCGCAACTGACAGGCCTGACAGCTTCCGCAGGCGCTGCCGTCGGCATAGGGCGACAGACACAGGAGAGAGGCGGCCAGCACCTCAGCAAAATGGCGCCGGCCGATGCCCTCGGGGCCGGTGAGCAGCAGGGCATGGGGCAGGTTTCCGGCCTGCCGTCGCTGCTGCAGTGCCGTGAAGGCGTCGGTTTGCCAGGGCAGGACGTTCATGGGGCGAGAAACGGTTCCAGGGCCTTGCGGATCTGGGCCTGCACTTCCGGCAGGGGCGGGCTGGCGTCGATGATCCGGAACCGATCCGGCGCCTGCCGCGCCCGTTCCAGATAGGCCCGACGCACCCGCTCGAAGAAGGTTGTCTGCTCCTGCTCGAAGCGATCCGGTTCGCTGCGTGCGCCGGCCCGGGCGAGGCCCGCTTCCACCGGCATGTCCAGCAGCAGGGTGAGATCCGGGCGCAGATCGCCCTGCACCCACTGCTCCAGTACCGCAATCCGATCGAAGGGAATGCCCCGCCCACCACCCTGGTAGGCGTAGGTGGCGTCGGTGAAGCGATCACAGAGCACCCACTTGCCGGCCGCCAGGGCCGGGCGGATCACCTCGGCCAGGTGCTGGGCGCGGGCGGCGAACATCAGCAGCAGCTCGGCATCGTCGCAAATGGCCTTCTGCCGGGCGTCGAGCAGGATCCCGCGCAGGGTCTCCCCCAGTTCGGTGCCGCCCGGCTCGCGGGTGCGCACCACGTCCTTTCCCGCCTCACGCAACAGCGACTCGATGAAATCGAGATTGCTGCTCTTGCCGACGCCTTCGCTGCCTTCGACGGTGATGAACCGGCCGGGATGGATTCGCTCGCTCATGAGCCGGGATTATACGAGGAGAAGGGCTTGCGCCGCCCCTTGAGCTGGTACTTGATCACGGCGCGGTTGTGTTCCTCGAGCGTGGCCGAGAAATGGTGGCTGCCGTCGCCCCGGGAGACGAAATAGAGATTGTCGCTGTCGTCCGGATGCAGGGTGGCATGGATGGCGTCACGCCCCGGCATGGCGATGGGCGTGGGCGGCAGACCGGCGCGGCGATAGGTGTTGTAGGGCGTGTCGGTCAACAGGTCCTGCTTGCGGATATTGCCGCGGTAGGCGTCGCCCATGCCGTAGATCACGGTGGGATCGGTCTGCAGGCGCATGCCCTTCTCGAGCCGGCGAATGAACACGCCGGCGATGGCCGACCGTTCGCTGGCCAGGCCTGTTTCCTTCTCGACGATGGAGGCCAGGATCAGGGCCTCGTAGGGCGTCTTCAGGGGCAGGTTCGGCGCCCGGTTCGCCCATTCCTCGGCCAGTACCCGATCCATGGCCGCGTGGGCCCGGGCCAGGAAGTCGGCATCGGTCATGCCCCGGGGAAAATGGTAGGTATCGGGCAAAAAGCGACCTTCCGGATGCTCGCCGGGATGACCGATGCGGGCCATGATGGCGGCATCGTCCAGCCCCTGCAGGGTGTGGCGCAGGGCCGGATGGGCATTCACCGCCGCCATCAGTTGCCGGAAGTTCCAGCCCTCGATGATGGTCAGGGCATGCTGGCGGACCCGGCCGCGGACCATGGCCTCCAGCAGACCCCGCGGGGTGACACCCGGCTCGAACAGGTATTCCCCGGCCTTGATGCGCGATGCCTGGCCGCTCAGACGGCCGTACCAGCGCAGCCAGCGCGGACGGTCGACCACGCCCTGCCGGGCCAGATCGTTGACCACGCGGATGAAGTTGCTGCCCGGCGCGAGTTCATAGGTCAGCGGCGCCTCCAGCGCCAGCGGGGTGTCCAGCCAGCGATCGACCTGCCAGAGCAGATAGCCCCCGCCGATCCCGAGCAGGACAAATCCGAAAAGAAGGAGTCTGGACAGTCTTTTAGCCATCGATAACCGGGTAGGTTTCCAGCAGACGGGCCAACAGGCGCTTTTGCACCGGTCCCGTCGACACGTCCGTTTCGCCGATTCGTCTGACCGGCCACAGGCCGATGAGTGCGTTGGTCGTGAAGATTTCCCGTGCCCTTTCCAGATCGTCTGGCCGCAGAGGTTCGATGGCGGTATCGATGCCAGCCTCGACGGCTGTCTCCAGGACCCAACGACGCATCAGGCCATTGACGCCGCAGTCACCAACGGGCGGCGTGATCAGGGTATCGTCCAGCACCGCGAACAGGTTGCTGGCGATCCCCTCCACCACTTCACCGGCGGCGTTGCACAGCACCCCTTCGGCACAGCCTTCCGGCAGTTCCTGGCGCGCCAGCACCTGCTCGAGCCGGTTCAGATGCTTGATGCCGGCCAGGGCCGGCTGGGCCGACAGGCGCAAACGGCAAACGTGCAGCGCAATCCCCTCGTCCCAGTACGCCCGGGGATGCGCGGGCCAGGGATGGGCCTGCACGATGCGTCGCGGTTGCACCGGCTGCGGCCGGGCATAGCCGCGCCCGCCGGAGCCGGCGGTCACGATCCACTTGATCACGGCCCGTTTCCGACCTGCGGCGACCCGTCGGGTCTCCTCGCGCAACGCCTCCGCATCGGGATGGGGCAACCCCAGGACATCGCAGCCCATGCGCAGGCGCGCCAGATGCCGCTCGAACCAGGGACACGCGCCATCGAAGGCCGCCAGGGTCTCGAACAGACCATCGCCGTAAGCCAGGCCACGATCGTCGAGCGGCAGCGTCTCAGCCGGCTGGCCGTTCACCAGCATCATGTGGCTGGAGCCTCCAGCGCGTTCAGCAGCCCACGGGCCTTGTGGCGCGTCTCTTCCAGCTCCCGTTCCGGGACCGAGTCGACCACCAGACCGGCGCCGGCCCGCAGGACGACCTCGTCGTCGTGAACCGTGATGGTGCGAATGAGGATGTTCAGATCCAGATCACCGTCGTGATTGAGATAACCCATGGATCCGGTATAGGCGCCACGGGCCTCGCCTTCCAGTTCGGCAATGATGGCCATGCAACGTTCCTTGGGGCAACCGGTGATCGTCCCGCCCGGAAACACTGCCCGGATGGCCTGTCCGGGCGTGACATCCGCACGCAGGCGGCCGCGGACGTTGGAGACGATATGGTGCACGTGGGCATAGCTTTCCAGCGCCATGTGTTCGTTCACCTCGATGCTGCCCGGCCGGCAGATCCGGCCCAGGTCGTTGCGTTCCAGATCGATGAGCATGATATGTTCCGCCCGTTCCTTGGGATGTGCAACGAGTTCGGTTTTGAGCCTTTCGTCGTCCATGGTCGAACCGCCCCGGGGCCGGGTGCCGGCGATGGGCCGGGTCTCGGCCACGCCATTGCGTACGCGCAGCAGCCGTTCCGGCGAGGAACTAAGCACCGTGCCGCCCGGGAGGCGGGCGATGCCCGCGTAGGGCGCGGGATTGCTCCGGCACAGGCGCCGGTAGAGTTCGGCGGCATCGAGTCCCGCCGGTCGCGGTCCGCGCCAGGCCCGGGACAGGTTCACCTGGAACACGTCCCCGTCCACGATATATTCGTGCACCCGGCGCGCCTGCGCGAGATAGCGTTGCGGGTCGTCTTCACGGACTCGAACGGTCACCGGTGCCGGCCAGGCGGGCATTTCTGTTTCCAGCATGGCTTCGAGCCGGGCCAGTTCGGCCGGATCTTCGGCCAGCAGGCGGGTCTCACCCCGGACGTGATCGTTGACGATGGCCGCCGGAATCCGCAGGGCCACGGCCACGGGAAAGTCGTCCCGCCCCCGTGGCAGCCTCAACCGGGTCTCGATCTGGCCGGCCAGTTCGTAGCCCAGAAACAGGAACCAGCCGCCCCGAAAGGGCGTGTCCTCGATCGCCGGCGCCCTCGCGGCTTCCATGCCATGCAGTCGATCGAGCTCGGCCAGAAAATCGTTTGCGGGCAGGATTTCCCCATCGCGACGCAGCACGCCATCGCTGTCCAGGCTCAGCACAGAGCGCGGAAAGGCGAACAGGATGTCATAGCGGGCGCTTTCCGGTCGTTCGGCATCCCCCACCGCGCTGTGCAGCAGACCGGGAAACGCATCCGGGAAGGCATGATGCAGCGCCAGCAGATCGGAAATCCCCGGACGCTGCGCAACGTGACCGGTCACCTTGACGACAATCCCTCGTCCACCCCGCCAGGGTACCGGATGATGCATCGGAAAATCGGCATTGATCTGCCCCTGCAGACAACTGAACCACTCCGTGTTCTCCGTGCCTCCGTGCCCTCCGTGTTCCTTCCAGGCAGCATGTCTGAGGGATCAGTCCGGCTTGCGGAACACCAGCGTGCCGTTGGTGCCCCCGAAACCGAAGGAGTTGGAGAGCGCCACGTCGATGGCCATCTCGCGCGCCTCCCAGGGCACGAAATCGAGATCGCATTCCGGATCCGGATTGAAGATGTTGATGGTAGGCGGCGCCACCTGATCGGCAACGGCCTTGACCGTGAACACCGCTTCCAGGCCGCCGGCGGCACCCAGGGCATGGCCGGTCATGGACTTGGTGGAACTCATGGCCAGCTTGTAGGCGTGATCGCCGAAGGTGGACTTGACGGCCATCACCTCGGCCTTGTCGCCGGCCGGTGTGGAGGTGCCGTGGGCGTTGATGTACTGCACCTGTTCGGGTGCGACACCCGCATTCTTCAGGGCGATGTTCATGCAGCGGCTGGCGCCCTCGCCGCCCGGCGCCGGCGAGGTCATGTGGTAGGCATCGCCACTCATGCCGAAACCGATCAGTTCGGCATAGATGGGCGCGCCCCGCTTTTTCGCAAATTCGTATTCCTCCAGCACCAGCACCCCTGCGCCGTCGGCCAGCACGAAACCGTCACGGTCCACGTCCCAGGGCCGGGAGGCCGTCTGGGGATCGTCGTTGCGGGTCGAAAGGGCCTTGGCCGCGGCAAAGCCGCCCAGGCCGCAGGGACTGGTGGCCATCTCGGCGCCGCCGGCGATCATCACGTCGGCATCGCCGTATTCGATGAGCCGGGCGGCATCGCCGATGCTGTGGGTGGCCGTGGCGCAGGCCGTGGCGATGGCCAGGTTGGGTCCCTTCATGCCGTACATGATGGAAAGGTTTCCGGAAATCATGTTGATGATGTTGCTGGGCACGAAGAAGGGCGAGATCTTGCGCGGGCCACCCTTGAGATAGGCGCTGTGTCCCTTCTCGATGCCGGGCAGGCCGCCGATGCCGGAGCCGATGTGCACGCCGATGCGCTCGGCATTCTCTTCGGTCACCTCGAGTCCGGCATCCTCGATGGCTTCCTTCGCCGCCGCCAGACCGTAATGGATGAAGGTATCCATCTTGCGCGCTTCCTTGGGCGAGAGAATGGTGGAGACATCGAAGCCCCACACGGAACCCCCGAAGGTCACGGCAAAACCGGTGGTATCGAAATGCTCGATGGGGCCGATACCGCTCTTGCCGGCCAGGATGTTTTCCCAGGACGTCTTCACGTCCAGTCCAACCGGCGAGACCATGCCCAGGCCGGTAACTACAACACGACGCTTGCTCAACGGGGTTTCCTCTTCATCTCAGGCGTTGGGTGCCGAAAATGCAAACGGCCGCACCCACGGCTCCGTGGGGTGCGGCCGGGTAACCGTGACGGCAGGAAGATCAGGTGTGGGCTTTGATGTAATCGATGGCCTGCTGGACGGTGGTGATCTTTTCCGCTTCCTCGTCGGGAATCTCGGTTTCGAACTCCTCTTCCAGAGCCATTACCAGTTCCACGGTGTCCAGGGAATCGGCGCCCAGATCGTCGACGAAGGAAGACTCGCGGGAAACTTCCTCGGGCTTCACGCCCAGTTGCTCGACCACGATCTTTTCAACGCGTTCTTCAACACTGCTCATGTTGTCATGTCCTCTTGTGGTTATCGTTCAGCCGCGGCCCGCCTCCCTCGGGGTTCGCTGCAGGGCGCGCTGCGGCCGCTATTGTAGTGAAAATGCCGCACGGATGCCACATTCGGCACGGGCGCGACATTCGGTCAAAATGTCCTTGTCAATCAACAACCTGGGAAGGCTCAGGCCATGTACATCCCGCCGTTGACGTGAATCGTCTCGCCGGTGATGTAGGCGGCGCCGGGCGAGGCCAGGAAGGCCACGGCATGGGCAATCTCGGCGGCATCCCCCAGCCGGCCCAGCGGAATCTGCGACAGCAGGGCATTGCGGGTCTCTTCCGGCAGGGCCCGGGTCATGTCGGTATCGATGAAACCGGGCGCCACCACGTTGACGGTAATGCCGCGGCTGCCCACTTCCCGGGCCAGCGACTTGGAGAACCCGATGACCCCGGCCTTGGCCGCGGCATAGTTGGTCTGGCCGGCGTTGCCGGAGACGCCCACCACCGAGGCGATGCTGATGATGCGCCCGCGGCGGGCCTTCATCATGCCCCGCAGGACGGCCTTGCTGAGCCGGTAGATGGAAGTGAGGTTGGTGTTGATGATGGCTTCCCACTCCTCGTCCTTCATGCGCATCAGCAGATTGTCCCGGGTAATGCCGGCATTGTTGACCAGGATGGTGGGCGCGCCGTATTCCCCGCTGACCTTCTCCAGCGCGGCATCGATGCTGGCCTGGTCGGTCACGTCCATGCTCACGCCCATGCCCTGGATGCCGGCCTCTTTCAGATAGGTGCCGATGGCCTCGGCCCCCTTGTCGGACGTGGCCGTGCCCACCACGGTGGCGCCCTGTGCCCCCAGGGCCAGCGCAATCTCCCGGCCGATACCCCGGCTGGCGCCGGAGACGAAGGCGATGTCGTTTTCGAGTGTCATGTTTTCCTCCCCGGGCGGTCGATGATCCGCCGTCGTTGTTCAAATGCGATGGTCTTCCCTGCAATGCATCGCCGGGAAGACCGGATGCGTTACTTCACGGCCTCGAGTGCCGCGGCCAGGGTGTCCGGATCGTACACCGGCAGGGCCGGCATGCGCCGCTCGATGCGCTTGTTGAGCCCCACCAGCACCTTGCCGGGACCGCTTTCGATCAGCGTGTCCACGCCTTCGGCCTGCATGCGGCGAATGGTC
>JALVBM010000280.1 GCA_027010665.1 Chromatiales bacterium | reverse complement strand
GCTACCTCTTTTTCAAATTCGGTGGAAAGAACGCGGAGGGCGCAGAGACGCAGAGAGCGCAGAGTTCATGATGTTGATGTGTACTCCACGTGCCATACTTTATCCTGATCTTGTAGGAGCGGCGCCCTCGCCGCGATGGAATGGATCGCGGCGAGGGCGCCGCTCCTACCTGTTCATCAAGAAATCCTCTGCGTCCTCTGCGCCTCCGCGCCCTCTGCGTTATTCGCAGTCACCCTGTTCCATTCAGTACTTGAGCAGCGCCGAGCCCCAGGTGAAACCGCCGCCGAAAGCTTCCAGCAGCAGCGTGTCACCGCGCTGGATGCGGCCGTCGCGGACGGCGATGTCGAGCGCCAGGGGGATGGAGGCGGCGGAGGTGTTGCCGTGTTCGTGCACGGTGACCACCACGTTGTCCATGGACATGTCCAGCTTGCGGGCGGTGGCGGCGATGATGCGGATGTTGGCCTGGTGGGGCACCAGCCAGTCGATGTCGGACTTCTGCAGGCCGTTGGCGGCCAGGGTCTCGTCGACGATGCGGCCGAGGGTGTTGACCGCCACCTTGAACACCTCGTTGCCCTTCATTTCCATGAACGCCTTGCCGCTCTTGAGCACCTCGGGATGTTCCGACAGGCCGGCGGGAACGGTCAGCAGCTCCTTGTACTGGCCATTGGCGTGCAGATGGGTGGACAGGATCCCCGGCTCTTCGGCCGCCGACAGGACCACGGCACCGGCGCCGTCACCGAACAGCACGCAGGTGCTGCGATCGGTCCAGTCCACGATGTTGGAAAGGGTCTCGGCGCCCACCACCAGCGCGTTCTTCGCCTTGCCGGCCTTGACGAACATGTCGGCCAGGCCCAGTGCGTAGACGAAGCCGGTGCACACCGCCTGCACGTCGAAGGCCGGGCTGCCATGCACGTCGAGCCGGGCCTGCAGCAGGCAGGCCGTGCTGGGGAAGATGCGGTCGGGCGTGGTGGTGGCCACGATGATGAGATCGATGTCGGCCGGTGTGATCCCGGCGGCGTCGATGGCCCGGCGGGCCGCCTTCTCCGCCAGGTCGCAGGTGGTCTCGCCTTCGACGATGTGGCGCTTCTTGATGCCGGTGCGTTCGGTAATCCACTCGTCGCTGGTATCGACCATGCGCTCGAGCTCTTCGTTGGTGAGGATGCGTTCCGGCAGATGGCCGCCGGTGCCGGCGATGCGTGAATAGATCAAGGGGCTTCCTTCTTGACGAGTTGATTCTCGAGCGTTTCGGTGATGAGTTGCGGCACGTTCTGGCGCACTTCCACGACCGCCTCGCCGATGGCCTGGCTGAAGGCGAAGGCATCGGCGCTGCCATGGCTCTTGATGACGATGCCCTGCAGGCCCAGCAGGCTGGCGCCGTTGTAACGGCGCGGATCGATACGCTTGCGCAGGTTGCGCAATACCGGCATGGCCACGAGGCCACTGAGCAGGGTCAGGGGATTGCGGCGGAATTCTTCCTTCATGAACTGGCCAATCATCTTGGCCACGCCTTCGGTGGTCTTGAGCATGACGTTGCCCACGAAGCCGTCGCAGACCACCACGTCGGCATCGCCCATGTAGATGCCGTCACCCTCGACGTAACCGATATAGTTGAGATTGCTCTCCGACAGCAGGCGCGCGGCTTCCTTGACCCGCTCGTTGCCCTTGATCTCCTCTTCGCCGATGTTGAGCAGACCGACGGTCGGACGGGGATTGTCGTCCACGGCCTGGGCCAGCGCCGAGCCCATCACCGCGAACTCCATCAGGCTCTCGGCGCTGGAGTCGACGTTGGCGCCCAGATCCAGCACATGGGTGTGGCCACCCTTGATGTTGGGCAGCACGGTGCAGATGGCCGGGCGATCGATGCCGGGCAGGGTCTTGAGCACGAAGCGGGCCGTGGCCATCAGGGCGCCGGTGTTGCCGGCGCTCACACAGGCACCGGCATGGCCTTCCTTGACCAGGTTGATGGCCACGCGCATGGAAGAGTCCTTCTTGCCCCGCAGGGCATGGGACGGCAGTTCGTCGGAGCCGACCACCTGGCTGGCGTGACGGATCTCGAGGCGATTGACCAGCGCACCGGGCTTCTCGGCATCCAGTGCCGCCTGGACGCGATCCTCGAGGCCCACCAGGATGAGTCGCAGTTCCGGATGCTTCTCCAGCGCGCGCAGCGCGGCGGGTACCACGACCGGTGGACCGAAGTCCCCGCCCATGCAATCCAGTGCAACGATGGTGTCTCGGTTCATGGGGTGGAAACCATCCTGAGCGTGAATGCAACGCGGGACATGGTCGCCCATGTCCCGCCTGCCGTCCTGCGGTATCGGGCCGGACGTACGATCCGGCCGGACCGTCTTATTCTTCGCCGGTGTTCACGACCTTGCGGCCACGGTAATAGCCGTCGGGGCTCACGTGATGGCGCAGATGGGTCTCGCCGGTGGTCGGTTCGATGGACAGCGCCGGGTTCTTCAGGCTGTCGTGGGAGCGGCGCATGCCGCGCTTGGAAGGGGTCTTGCGATTCTGTTGAACAGCCATGGTCTCGTCATTCCTCGTTGGATGTCTCGGTTTTCATCTTGGCCAGCACGGCGAAGGGATTGTCCTTCGTCCCGGCCGTCGCTTGCGCCTGCCCTTCCGGTTCCACGTACTCCCGGGCCGGGCAGACCGCCAGTTCGTGACGAGGAATCTGCGGCAGGGCCAGCAGAAGCTCGTCCTCGAGCAAATCGGTCAGGTGCATGGGCACCTCGTCCACCATCAGCGGCTCGTACACCCCGGCTTTCGCCTCGTCCTCGCCCGGATGGAGCAGGCCGAGCGCCAGTTCCAGGTCCACGTGCCAGGGCATCGGCTCGAGACAACGCTGGCAGAGGATGGACAACTCGGCCCGAATGCGCCCTTTCAGGAATCGCACACCCATCTCGTCGGTGCCGAATTCCAGCTGCACCCGGGCCACGCCGGTGTCGCCCTCCAGCAGGGCACCCAGCCGCCTGAGCTGACGCAGGGGGACATCACCTTCCAGAATCCGGCGGGCTTCCGCCATCCGGAAAGGATCCACCTGCACGGGCAAACGATCCTGCCGATTCGACATAAGCGGCGAATTGTAATGATTCCGGGGGGAAGGTGTCAAAAAAATTCCTTGATTTTCCGACTGTTCCGCCCGGACTCAGGCTTGACAGCGATGGGGTTTCTCCCTACACCTGTGGGGCAGCCGGCAATTGCCGCCGAACGGGGCTCCAGCACCTTCCATGATCCGCAAGATCCTGATCGCCAACCGCGGCGAAATCGCCGTGCGCATCGTGCGCGCCTGCGCCGAGATGGGCATCCGCTCCGTGGCGGTGTTCGCCGAGGCCGATCGCTACGGCCTGCACGTGAAGAAGGCCGACGAGGCCTACAGCCTCGGGCCGGACACCGTGGCCGGTTATCTGAACGCCCACAGGCTGGTCAACCTGGCGGTGGCCACCGGCTGCGACGCCCTCCATCCCGGTTACGGATTTCTGTCGGAAAATCCGGAACTTGCCGAGATCTGCGCGCGCCGGGGCATCCGCTTCATCGGCCCCGATGCCGAGGTGATCCGGATGATGGGCGACAAGACCCGCGCCCGCGACACCATGCGCGCCGCCGGCATTCCGGTGACGCCCGGCAGCGAGGGCAACGTGGAGAGCATCGAGGATGCCGTGGCCATCGCCGCCGACATCGGCTACCCGGTGATGCTCAAGGCCACATCCGGCGGCGGCGGCCGGGGCATCCGCCGCTGCGATTCCGAGGCCGATCTGCGCCGCCAGTACGACCGGGTCATTTCCGAGGCCGAGAAGGCCTTCGGCCGCGCCGAGGTGTTTCTCGAGAAGTACATCGCCAACCCCCGCCACATCGAGGTCCAGATCCTGGCCGACCACCACGGCAACGTGATCCACCTGTTCGAGCGGGACTGCTCCATCCAGCGCCGCCACCAGAAACTCATCGAGATCGCCCCCTCGCCCCAGCTTACGGACGAACAGCGGGCGATCCTGGGGGACCTGGCCGTGCGCGCCGCCGAAGCCTGCGGTTACACCAACGCCGGTACCGTGGAATTCCTGATGGACGGCGGCGACAACTTCTATTTCATGGAAATGAACACCCGCCTGCAGGTGGAGCACCCGGTCACCGAGGCCATCACCGGCATCGACATCGTGCAGGAGCAGATCCGCATCGCCTCCGGCCTCAAGCTGACCTTTACCCAGGAACAGGTGCAAAAGCGCGGCTATGCCATGGAGTTTCGCATCAACGCCGAGGATCCCAAGAACGATTTCCTGCCCAGCTTCGGCAAGATCAGCCGCTATTTCGCCCCGGGGGGGCCGGGCGTGCGCACCGATGGCGCCATCTATACCGGCTATGAGATCCCGCCCTTCTACGATTCCATGTGCGCCAAGCTCATCGTCTGGTCCCTGACCTGGGACGGCCTGCTCGACCGCGCCAACCGCGCCCTGCGCGACATCGGCGTGTTCGGGGTGAAGACCACGATACCCTATCACCTCGAAATCCTGCGCAACGCCGAATTCCAGGCCGGCCGCTTCGACACCGGCTTCGTCGAGGCCCACCCGGAACTGACCGCCTACTCCGTCCGCCGCTCCACCCGCGACACCGCCGCCGCGGTGGCCGCGGCCCTGGCGGCCAACATGGGATTGTGAGCCAGTGGTCTTGGGCACTGGAAAGAACACAGAGGGCACGGAGGGCACGGAGGGCACGGAGGTTGAAATTCAGAATGAGTACGGGCCAATGGCCAAAAGAACAAAAGTCCGGGAACGAAAATCGGGACATGCATCATCATCCTCAATCAGTCTCCGTGTCCTCCGTGCCTCCGTGATCTCCGTGTTACTCCCACCGACTTCTGAACAGGTGCACCCATGCCAAGAATAAAAATCACCGATACCATCCTGCGCGATGCGCATCAGTCGCTGATTGCGACGCGGATGCGTACCGAGGACATGCTGCCCATCTGTGACCGGCTGGACAGGGTGGGATTCGCATCGCTGGAGGTCTGGGGCGGGGCCACCTTCGATGCCTGTGTGCGCTTTCTGAAGGAGGATCCCTGGGAACGGCTGCGCAGGTTGCGCGAGGCCTTGCCCAACACCCCGTTGCAGATGCTGCTGCGCGGGCAGAACCTGCTTGGCTATCGCCACTATGCCGATGACGTGGTGCGCGCCTTCGTGGCCCGGGCGGCCGACAACGGCATGGACATCTTCCGCATCTTCGATGCCCTCAACGACGTGCGCAACCTGCAGGTGTCCATCGAGGCCGTGAAGGCGGCGGGCAAGCATGCCCAGGGGGCCATCTGCTACACCACAAGCCCGATTCATACCCTGGAGCGCTTCGTGGAGCTGGGGCTGGCCATGCAGGGCATGGGTTGCGACAGCATCGCCATCAAGGACATGGCCGGCCTGCTCACACCGAACGTCACTGCCCGGCTGGTCAGGGCCCTGGTCGAGGCGCTGGACGTGCCCGTGTACATCCATTCCCATGCCACTTCGGGGCTGGCCGCCATGTGCCAGTACAAGGCGGTGGAGAATGGCGCGGCCGGCATCGACACGGCCATCTCCGCCTTCTCGGGCGGCACCTCCCATCCGCCCACCGAATCGATGGTGGCCGCCTTCCGCGATACCGAATACGACTCGGGGCTGGATCTGCCGCTGCTGCAGGAAATCGGTTTCTATTTCCGCGAGGTGCGCAAGAAGTACCACCAGTTCGAGAGCGAATACACGGGCCTCGACACCCGGGTGCAGGTCAACCAGGTGCCGGGCGGCATGATCTCCAACCTCTCGAACCAGCTGAAGGAACAGGGTGCCCTGCACCGCATGAACGAGGTGCTGGAAGAAATCCCGCGGGTGCGCAAGGAACTGGGCTATCCGCCGCTGGTCACGCCCACCTCGCAGATCGTCGGTACCCAGGCGGTGCTCAACGTGCTCACCGGCGAGCGTTACAAGACCATCACCAACGAGGTGAAGCTCTACCTGCAGGGTCGTTACGGCCAGCCGCCCGGCCCGGTCAGTCCGCAGGTGCGGCACATGGCCATCGGCAACGAGGAAGTGATCGAATGCCGGCCCGCCGATCTGATTCCGGACGAACTCGACAAATTGCGCAAGGAAATCGGCCCCCTCGCCCACTCCGAGGAAGACGTGCTCACCTATGCCATGTTTCCCGACATCGGCCGCGAATTCCTCGAACAGCGCGAAGCCGGCACCCTGGTGCCGGAACCGCTGGAGCCGGCCGACAGCGAAGCCGGCAACGGCCACAAGGCGGCCACCGAATTCAACATCACCATGCACGGCGAGACCTATCACATCAAGATCACCGGCAAGGGCTACGGCAGCGCCGACAAGCGTCCCTACTACCTCAGCATCGACGGCGTGCCCGAGGAAATCCTGCTCGAGCCCCTCGAGGAAATCAGCCTGGAAGACGAATCCGGCGACGAACGGCCGCGCAAGCCGGCCGCCGCCGGGGGCCGGCCCCGCGCGACCCGGCCGGGCGACGTCACCACCACCATGCCCGGCACCATCGTCGACATTCTGGTCAACGTGGGCGACGAGGTTCAGGCCGGCGATCCGGTGCTCATCACCGAAGCCATGAAGATGGAAACCGAGATCCAGGCCCCCATTTCCGGCGTGGTGACCGAGATCCACGTCCGCAAGGGCGAGAGCGTGACACCGGACGAGGCGCTGATCGTGATCGATTGAATCGAAACCCGAATCGCCACGATAATCCCGCCCCATGGATCTGATCCTCGCCTCCACCTCGCCCTTTCGCCGTGCCGTGCTCGAGAAGCTCGGCATCCCGTTCGAAACCGCCTCGCCCGAGGTGGACGAGACACCATTGCCCGGCGAATCGCCCGCAGCCCTGGTCGAGCGGCTGGCCATCGCCAAGGCGCAGGCGGTCGCATCGAAGCGCGACCGGGGGCTGGTCATCGGTTCGGATCAGATCGCAGTGATCGACGGCGAGATCCTGGGCAAGCCGGGAAGCCACGAGCAGGCCGTGGAACAGTTACGCCGCGCCTCGGGCCGGCGTGTCACTTTCCTCACGGGGCTGGCGCTGATCAATGCGGCTACCGGACAAGTACAGTCGGAGGTCGTGCCCTTTCACGTGGTGTTCCGGGAACTGACGGATTCCCTGATCGAGAACTACCTGCGGCGCGAGCAGCCCTACAACTGCGCCGGCAGCTTCAAGTCCGAAGCGCTCGGCATCGTGCTCTTCGAACGGCTGGAGGGAGACGATCCCAACACCCTCATCGGTCTGCCGCTGATCCGGCTGGTGCGGATGCTGGAGTCGGAAGGATTTGCCGTATTGTAGTGGGTAGCTGGTAGCATCCGTAGGGTGCGTTCGCGCAGCAACGCACCGACAAGTCAGGGCCGAGTGGCGAGGAAAAGCGTTCGTGCACGGCTCCGATCTCCTTTGTACGAACGGCGCCTCGCCATAATTTCAATATAAATCTCGCCATAATTTCAATATAAATATAGGTGCGTTGCTTCGCGAACACACCCTACGAGTCGGAGCCGTACACCCGCTTTTCCTCGCCACTCGGCTTTGGCATCCTGCGTCGCTCTACCTCCTGCATCCCTGCAGTCGTCGGCCCTCGGCCCTGTTATCGCAGTCGCGCCCCTTCGGCGCCAGTGATGCGGGCCAGGGTGTCGGCCATGGCCATGCCGAAGCGCTCGGCGAAGCGTTCGAGGTAGTCGGGCTTGGGGGTGTAGTCGACGATCTTCTCCTGCTTGATGATCTCCCGGGCCACGTAGCCGGCGCTGCCGAGGCCGTCGACCAGGCCCAGCTTCACACCTTCCTCGCCGGTCCAGAACAGGCCGGAGAAAATTTTCGGGTCGTCCTTGAGCCGATCGCCGCGACCGTCCTTCACGGCCTGGATGAACTGCCGGTGGATGGTGTCGAGCATCTTCTTGACGTGAGCCACCTCGTCGGGCTTGACCGGCGAGAAGGGATCGAGCATGCCCTTGTGTTCCCCGGCCGTGTAGAGCCGGCGCTCGATGCCCAGTTTCTTCATGCCGTCCACGAATCCGAAGCCGTTCATCAGCACGCCGATGGACCCCACGATGCTGGCCTTGTCGGCATAGATTTCATCGGCCGCGGCGGCGATATAGTAGCCGCCGGAGGCGCACATGTCGCTGACCACCGCATACAGTTTGGTGTCCGGGTATTTCTTGCGCAACCGCTTGATCTCGTCATAGACATAACCGGCCTGCACCGGGCTGCCGCCGGGGCTGTTGATGCGCAGGATGACGCCGACGGTGTTCTCGTCCTCGAAGGCGGCGCGCAGACCGCTGACGATGTTGTCGGCACTGGCATCGGCATCGGCCGCGATCACGCCCTTCACGTCCACCAGCGCGGTGTGCTTGCCGACCGTGATGGGCTTGCCGCCCTGCTGCGGCAGGTAGAGGGCGAAGAAGATCAGAAACAGATAGGCCAGCAGGATGCTCTTGAAGAAGATGCTCCAGCGCCGGGCCCGCCGCTGTTCGTTGAGGGCCGCGAAAGCGAGGCGGTTGACGACGTCGCGCTGCCAGGCGTCGTCATCGGAACGGGGAGTCTCGGAAGTGCCGGACATGGTGGTTTCCTTCTGGGTTGCGTGATGTTCCGGGGGAAAGCTTGGCGTGCCGGGACAGAATTTGCAATGCCGTCAGGCCGCGCGCGAGAGCCAGCCGTCCAGCCAGGTGCCAACCGCCGGCAGGGAATCGACGCAGTCCAGCGGCTGGCATTTGAGCAGACGCTCGCGATCGTGCACTCCGTAGGTGACGCCCAGGGCCGGCACGCCGGCGTTGCGGGCCATCAACAGATCGTACTCGGTGTCACCCACCATCAGCGCATCGTCGGCTTCCACGCCCAGCCGATCCAGAATGTCGAGCAGCATGGCCGGGTGCGGCTTGGAGAAGCTCTCGTCGGCGCAGCGGGTGGCATGGAAACAGTCCTTGAGGCCGGTCTCTTCGAGCACCTTGTCGAGTCCCTGACGGCCCTTGCCGGTAGCGATGGCCAGGAAATGGCCCTGGGCGAATAGATTCCGGATCAGTTCCTCCGCGCCCTCGAAAAGCCTGCTCGGCGTGTCGTCCCGTTCCAGAAAGTGGTGGCGGTAATGGTGGACCAGCGCGTCCCATTGGGCCTGGCTGCCGTCGGGATAGAGGGTCATCAGGGCCTCGCGCAGCCCCAGGCCGATGATGTTGCGCAACTGATCCTCGCTGCGGGGCTCAAGCCCGGTTTCGCGGATGGCGGCCTGGAGGCAGGCAACGATGCGGGCCTCGGAGTCCATCAGGGTGCCGTCCCAGTCGAAGACGATGAGGCGGGTCGGTTCAGTGGTCATGGTCGAGTTCCAGGATCTCCAGGGTGCGTGTCAGGGTATCGTCCAGCGGCGCGATCACCTCGAGCGGCTCGTGATCGGGCCAGGGGATGCGCAGGGAGCGGGCATGCAGGAACAGCCGGTTCAGCCCCGTCATCTCCCGCAGACGACGATCGAAATCGGGATCGCCGTACTTTTCATCGCCGGCGATGGGATGCCCGATGTGCGCGGCATGCACCCGGATCTGGTGGGTGCGTCCGGTGTCGAGTCGGACTTCCATCAGGCTGGCGAGTTCCCCGACGGCCAGGGGCCGGAAGACGCTGCGGGAAGGCTTGCCGGCGGGATCCACGCGCACGATGCGCTCCCCGGAACGCAGCACGTTCTTGCGCAGCGGCGCCTCGACGACGCGACGCCCGCCCGCCCAGCGTCCCCGCACCAGGGCCAGATAGCGCTTGTCGATGCGATTCTCCCGCAACAGTTCGTGGAGGATGCGCAGGGCCGAGCGGCGGCGGGCGATGAGGAGGCAGCCGGAGGTCTCGCGGTCCAGGCGGTGCACCAGCTCCAGATAGCGCGCTTCGGGCCGCAGGGCGCGCAGGCCCTCGATCACCCCGTAGCGCAGGCCGCTGCCGCCGTGGACCGCCAGGCCCGAGGGCTTGTTGAGGACCAGGATCCGGTCGTCCTCGTACAGGATGGCGGCCGCGAGCTGGCGCAGGACGGCATCCGCGGGGCGCGACGGCGCCTGGCGGGGCTCGAGACGCACCGGCGGGATGCGCAGCAGATCGCCGGCCTGCAGGCGATAGTCGGGTCGAATGCGCCCCTTGTTGACCCGCACCTCGCCACGGCGCAGGATGCGATAGATGAGGCTGCGGGGTGCGCCCTTGAGGCGCCCCAGAAGGTAGTTGTCCACCCGCTGTCCGGCCAGATCCGGGCCGATCTCGACCAGTTGGACCCCTTTGCCTGCCTGTTTGGGCTCGTTTTCCGACATTTGGCCATTCTAGCAGCTTCCTGGCCGTTTGCTGACAGGCCAGATCATTGATATAGTGTCGAAATTCCGGAAATCCCGGAAACTGCGCAAGGTTCAAATCGCTGTGCGCAGCCGGTGCAAGCCGAACCCGAAATCCGTCACCGATGCATCGCTTCATTCCGGTGACCCGAAACGTGACACTGTCCGCCACATTTTCACGAATGCTGCGGCCAGTATTGATGAACAACCGCGCTCCCATTGTCTGAATTGATTCCGGATTGTGGTGGGCAGGCCCGGGCATGACCGGGCGCAGAACAACCGCGCACACCGCCCAAGACGGCGGCAAGGTCATGCGATAACTCATAACCGGTCTGGCAGATCCCACAGGTCGATTCCTGACCGTGGTCGAGCGCCAACACGCAAGGTTTTGTCATGAAAAGAATGCTGTTCAACGCCACGCAGCCGGAAGAGCTGCGTGTGGCGCTCGTCGACGGCCAGAAACTCTACGACCTCGACATCGAAACCACCCAGCGGGAAAGCAAGAAGTCCAACATCTACAAGGGCCGCATCACCCGCATTGAGCCCAGCCTGGAAGCCGCCTTCGTCGACTACGGCGCGGAGCGCCACGGCTTCCTGCCGCTGAAGGAAATCTCCCGCCAGTACTTCCGCCCCGACGCCGACACGTCCGGCCGGGTGAACATCAAGGACGTGATGCGCGAAGGCCAGGAAGTGGTCGTGCAGGTGGCCAAGGAGGAACGCGGCAACAAGGGCGCCGCCCTGACCACCTTCATCAGCCTGGCGGGCCGCTATCTGGTGCTGATGCCCAACAACCCCCGGGCCGGCGGCGTCTCCCGGCGCATCGAGGGCGAGGAGCGGGCCGAGGCCCGCGAGGCCCTGAACCAGCTCAAGATCCCCTCCGACATGGGGGTCATCATCCGCACTGCCGGTGTGGGCAAGACCGTCGAGGAACTGCAGTGGGACCTCGACTACCTGCTCAACCTCTGGCGCTCCATCGAGGAAGCCGCCAAGGAACGCCCTGCCCCGTTCCTGATCTATCAGGAAAGCAACCTCATCACCCGCACCATTCGCGACTACCTGCGCTCCGACATCAGCGAAATCCTGATCGACGAGCCCTCGGTCTACGAGCAGGCCCGGGAGTTCATGGCCCAGGTGATGCCGCACAACCTGAACAAGATCAAGCTGTACCAGGATCCGGTGCCACTGTTCACCCGCTACCAGATCGAATCCCAGATCGAGTCGGCCTTTCAGCGGGAGGTGCGACTGCCCTCCGGCGGCGCCCTGGTCATCGACCACACCGAGGCGCTGGTCTCCATCGACATCAACTCGGCCCGCGCCACCAAAGGCGGCGACATCGAGGAGACGGCGCTCAACACCAATCTCGAGGCCGCCGACGAGATCGCCCGCCAGTTGCGCCTGCGCGACCTCGGGGGCCTGATCGTCATCGACTTCATCGACATGACCCCGGCCCGCAACCAGCGGGAGGTGGAGAATCGCCTGCGCGAGGCCCTGAAGATGGACCGCGCCCGGGTCCAGGTTGGCCGCATCTCCCGCTTCGGCCTGCTGGAGATGTCCCGCCAGCGGCTGCGCACGTCCCTGGGCGAGTCCAGCCAGCGGGTCTGCCCCCGTTGCAGCGGCCAGGGCACCATCCGAGGCGTGGAGTCCATCGCCCTGTCGATCCTGCGCGTGATCGAGGAAGAGGCGATGAAGGACAAGACAGCCAGGGTCATCGCCCAGGTACCGGTGGACGTGGCCACCTTCCTGCTCAACGAGAAACGGCGCATCCTCTCCGACATCGAAAAGCGCCAGAAGGTGCAGATCCTGCTGGTGCCCAACACGCATCTGGAAACGCCCCACTACGACGTAGAGCGGATCCGCGAGGGCGAGGACGGCGAGATCCGCAAGCACGCCAGTTACGAGCTGGCCACCCACAATCCCGAGGAGGAGGCCGAGGCCACGGCCACCGCCACCACCGAGGCCAAACCCGCCGAGGTTCCGGCCGTGAAGTCGGTGGCGCCCGCCACCCCGCGACCGGCGCCCAGCCCCTCCGCCGAGACAGCGAAGGCGGCCGAGACACCCGCCAGGCCGGGCCTGTTCGTGCGCCTCTGGCGTTCCCTGTTCGGCAAGGGCGAAGCGGAAAAACCCGAAGCCAAGGCGCCCGCCAGTCGTGGCGGCAAGGGTCAGTCGGGCCGTGGCGGTCGTCGCGGCAACGGCAAGGGCGGTCAACAGCAGGCCCGTGGCGGTCGCGGCGGTCAGCAGGGGCGCGGCCGGGGTCAGCAGGGTGGTCGCGGCCGCGGCGGCTCGCAGTCGCAACCGGCCCGCCAGGAGGCCCAGACCGAGAAACGCGCACCCCAGACCGCCGAAAGCGACAGCGAACGCCAACCGGCCCAGAACCCGCGCCAGGGTCAGGGCCGACGCGGTGGTGGTGGCCAGCAGCAGCAACGCCGCAATGAAAGCGTCCAGTCCCGCCAGCAGGGCCGGCAGATGGCGCAGCGCGCCAACGAAGAGGCCATGGCCGCGCGCCAGGCCAGAACCGAACCGGCCGAACAGCCTCCGGCAGCCGAAACGGCAACCGAGGCGACGGAAACCACGCAAACCGTGCAGGCGCCTCAGCAGGCCGCGTCCGGCTCCGGCAGCCGTCGCGGTCGCCGTGGCGGTCGTCGCCGGCGCAAGTCCCAGGGCGATTCGGCCCCGGCGCAGACGGCGGACAAGGCTACGGAAACGGCTGCCGAAGCCAGGCCGGCCGAGGCCGTAAAGACGGAGACCACACCGGCCCCCTCCTCTGTGCCGGAAGTGGCCGCGGACAAGTCAGTCGAGCCGACGCAAAAGCCTGAACCGGCAGCACCTGTCGCCGAAACCCGGACGGAAACCCGGGCCGAAAAAGCGTCCGCCGCTGCGGCCGAGCAGCCGGCAAAAGCCGTTGCCAATCCGGCCCCGGAAAAGGCCGAACCCGCTGCCAGCGAACCGGCCGCAGGCGAGACCGCTGCACCGGCACCGGCCCCGTCTTCCGCGGAAACGGCAAGGGCCGACGAATCCCGGCCGGCGGAAAAGGCCGGGAAACCGGCTGCCGAACAGGCAAGCAAACCTTCCCCGGCCGAGCCCGCGAGCCCGAACCGGGAAGAGCCGAAACTGCAGCAGGTCTTCACCAAGCCCGAATATCTGCAACCGGCGGAAGCG
>JALVBM010000279.1 GCA_027010665.1 Chromatiales bacterium | reverse complement strand
CGTGCGCCAGCCGTTGCGTTTCCAGTTGGCCAGCCATTCGGTGATACCCTTGCGCACGTACTGGGAGTCGGTGGTCAGGTGTACTTCGCAGGGGCGCTTGAGGGCCTCCAGCGCCTGGATGGCGGCCATCAGTTCCATGCGGTTGTTGGTGGTCTCCATCTCGCCACCATAGAGTTCCTTTTCCCTGTCGCCATAGCGCAGGACCACGCCCCAGCCGCCGGGGCCGGGGTTGCCGCGACAGGCGCCGTCGGTGAAGGCTTCGACTTTCTGCTTCAAGAATGGGTCTCCCGGGAATTGAGATTGCGTGGCGTCGGTTCGATCACGCCACTCGGGCGCAAGGCCCGGTGCGGTCGCCAGCGGGGCCGGATCGGAGTCAGGGTGCTGACCCGCTTGCGCGCCACCAGTACGTAGCCCGCACCGAAAATGGGCCAGGCCCGCTGGCCGAGCCGATCCAGGAAGGCCAGCCGGTGCAGGATACCCGAATGCTGCATCGGCGGCCGCCAGAAATAGTGCTGCAGATCGACCACCTCGAAACCCAGCAGGGTCAGCCAGTCCCGCACCCGGGACGCGCTGTAGAAGCGCCCGCACCAGGGCAGCCGCCCACGCCAGCCGAGTACCCAGCGCCAGAGCTGCCAGAGGCTGATCGGATTGAAGCCCAGGATCACCACATGCCCTTCGGGCACCAGGGTGCGATCCGCTTCCCGCAGAACCTCGTGAGGATGGGGGGTGAACTCGAGCACATGGGGCAACAGGATGACGTCCAGACTGTCCCCCCGCACCGGCAGGGCCGGGGCCATGCCCCGGAACAGACCGGGTCCGTCGGCACCGCAGGGATCCCCGCAGATGTCCATGAGCATGCGGCGCGAGACGCGGCTGTGTTCCAGAAAACCGCGTTGCGCCGGGCTGCCGATTTGCAGGAAGTGGTAGCCGAACAGGTTGCCCAGCACCTCGCCGAGCAGTCGGTTCTCGGCCGCCGCCATTTCCCGGCCGACGGGCGTCCCGTACCAGTCATCCAGGGCCCGCCAGGGATTCTCGCCGGCCGCGCACCGGCTGGCGTAGGGCTGACGGGGTTTGTTCGAACGCATGCGCATGCCAAATGCCAAATGGATCCCGTTTCCGTTGCTGGATTGGGCTACTATACCCGCTCGGTTTGCGGTCGCGCGCCAACCGTTTTACCATGGTACACGAGCTTTTGCCGCCAACCTCCGGAATCAACAAGAAAAAATGGCCCGCCTCGCTCTGATTCTCGCATTCGTCTCCCTCTCGGCGTGCAACACCCTGTTGCCCCGGACCACGCAGGAGGACCCCGCCCGCGTTCAGCCCGAAACGGCCGTGTCCGGGACCCGAAGCGTTGCCGATGCCGACCATCCGGCCGTGCTCTGGCCGGCGATGCGCGCGGAACGGGAATCGCAAGCCGACCACCAGCCGACCGAACCGCCTCCGCCAGAGGATCTCTGGGAGCGCATTCGCGCCGGCTTCGCGCTGGCCGACGTGGACCACCCCCGGATCCGGACCCAGTTCGACTGGTATGCCCGCCACCCGGCCTACATGGCGCGGGTCGCCGAGCGGGCCCGGCCCTATCTTTACCACATCGTCGACATGATGGAGGAACACGGTCTGCCCACCGAGATCGCCCTGTTGCCCATCGTCGAGAGCGCCTTCCAGCCTTTCGCCTATTCCCACGGCCGGGCGGCCGGCATCTGGCAGTTCATTCCGGCCACGGGCCGTCGCTACGGTCTCAAGCAGAACTGGTGGTACGACGGGCGGCGAGACGTGCTGGCCTCCACACGGGCCGCCATCGAACTGCTCGACAATCTCCATCGGGAATTTCACGGTGACTGGCTGCTGGCCCTGGCGGCCTACAACTCCGGCTCCGGCACCGTACGCCGGGCAGTGCGCAACAACCGCCGGCGCGGCCGACCGACCGATTTCTGGCATCTGAAGCTGCCGCCGGAGACCCGCGCCTACGTGCCCAAGCTGCTGGCCCTGAAGAAACTGATTGCCAGCCCGGAAGCCTACGGGATCGAACTGCCGGCGATTCCCAACGAACCCTACCTGGCCGAAGTGCATCTCGACGGCCAGATCGATCTGGCCCGCGCCGCCGAACTGGCCGACATTCCCCTCGACGAACTGTATCGCCTCAATCCCGGCTTCAACCGCTGGGCCACTGATCCGGACGGTCCGCACATCCTGCTCATCCCGCGCAGCAAGGTAGACACCTTCCATGCCGGACTGCAGAAACTGCCACCCGGACAGCGCATCAGCTGGATCCGCTACCGTATCCGCCCCGGCGATACCCTGAGCACCATCGCCGTGCGCCACAACGTGAGCATCGCCACGCTCAAGCGCGTCAATCATCTGCGCGGCACGCGCCTGCGCGCCGGTCACAGCCTCATGATCCCGGTCGCCAGCCGCAGCCCCCGCGACTACCGCCTGAGCGCCGACCAGCGCACCCGGCGCCTGCAGAACACCCCGCGCAAGGGAACGAAGGTCGTCTACATCGTGCGCCCCGGCGATACCTTCTGGGATCTGTCACGCAAGCATGGCGTGAGCGTACGCGCCCTGGCCAAATGGAACGGCATGGCGCCGCGCGACCCGCTCAAGCCGGGTCAGAAACTGGTCATCTGGTCCCGCCGCGGCAACGCGAAAGTCGTCTACCAGACCGTCGACTACACCCCGCCACCCTCTCGTCGCATCACCAAGCGCATCGGCTACCGCGTGCGCAAGGGCGACTCCCTGGCCCGCATCTCCCGCAAGTTCCGCGTCAGCATCTCCCAGCTGCGCCGCTGGAACAACCTGCCCAAGGGCAAATACCTCCAGCCCGGCCAGCGCCTGACCGTCTACGTGGACGTGACGGCGCAATCGAGCTGATTCTTTTTTCGAGATCACTGGGAATAACACGGAGGGCACGGAGACACGGAGGAGACGGAGAAGTTTTTTGGATCGTTTAGTCGTGTTCTTGGCAATGCCACCTTCTCGTGCAGGCGCATGGTGAGTACGATCAACAATAAAACTCCGTGTCCTCCGTGTCTCCGTGTCCTCCGTGTTCCTTCCACCCCCCTCTAATCACCCACCAGATGACACTTCACCACCCGTCCGTCGGGAAGCGTGACGGGGTCGGGGTAGCGTTCGGCGCAGACGGGCATGGCGTCGGGGCAGCGGGGATGGAAGTGGCAGCCGGGGGGCGGGTTGATGGGGGACGGCAGTTCGCCTTCGAGGCGGATGATTTCACGGCCGTTCTCGTCGAGGCTCGGTACGGCCGAGAGCAGGGCCCGGGTGTAGGGATGACGGGGATCGTCGAGGATGGCGTCCACCGGCCCCTGTTCGACGATGCGGCCGAGATACATCACGGCCACGTCGTGGGCCAGGTAGGCCACCACCGAGATGTTGTGGGTGATGAACAGATAGCCAAGCCCGAAGCGGTCCTGCAGATCCTTGAGCAGGTTGAGAGTCTGGGCCTGGACCGAAACATCGAGCGCCGAGGTGGGTTCGTCGCAGACGATGAGCCGGGGTTCCACGGCCAGGGCCCGCGCGATGCAGATCCGCTGGCGCTGGCCGCCGCTGAACTCGTGGGGATAGCGCCGGGCGGCCTCCGGCGGCAGGCCCACCTGCTCGAGCAGTTGCGCGACCCGCTGCCGGCGTTCTTCCGCCGTGCGGCCGATGCCCTGGGCGCGCATGCCCTCCTCCACGATGTTGCCCACCATCATGCGCGGGTTCATGGACGCGAACGGATCCTGGAAGATGATCTGCAATCGGGCGCGTAGCCGGCGCAGTTCGTCCGCCGGCAGACGGGCCAGATCCTGACCGTCGTAGATCACTTCACCGGCGGTCGGCGCGATCAGACGCAGAATGGCCTTGCCGGCGGTAGTCTTGCCGCAGCCCGACTCGCCCACCAGGGCCAGCGTGCGGCCATCGGCAATTTGCAGATCCACGCCATCCACGGCATACACATGGCCCACCACCCGCTTGAACAGTCCCTTGCGGATGGGGAAGTGCACCTTCAGATCCCGTACCGTGAGCAGCGTCGATGCCGAAGCCGGTTTCGTTTCCCCGCTCCCGGTCTCCGATCCGGGCCGTGAGACCACGCGTGGTGCCTCGATGCCGGGCTGGTAGCGCAGGCAGCGCACGCCGTGGGTTTCGCCGTCCGTCTCCCGTTCGGTCCAGGCCGGCGCCTGCTCGCGGCAACGCAGCCAGGCCTCGTCGCAGCGCTCGGCGAAACGGCAACCGGTGAAGCGCCGGTTGAGCGGTGGCACGTTACCGCTGATGGTCTCGAGCTTCCGGCCGCGCTTGCGGCGATCGGGCACCGCGGCGAACAGCTTGCGGGTATAGGGATGCAGGGGCGAGGCGAACAGCTCGCGGCGCGAGGCCGCCTCGACGATCTGCCCGGCATACATCACCGCCACGTGATCCACGGTCTCGGCCACGATGCCGAGATCATGGGTGATGAGCAGGATGGCCATGCCCGTGTCCCGCTGGATCTTCGCCAGCAGTTCCAGCACCTGGGCCTGGATGGTCACGTCCAGGGCCGTGGTCGGCTCGTCGGCGATCAACAGGTCCGGCTCGCCGGCCAGGGCCATGGCGATCATCACCCGCTGCTTCATGCCGCCGGAGAGCTGGTGGGGATAGTCGTCGATCCGGCGGGCCGGGGCCGGGATGCCCACGTCCGTGAGCAGTTCGATGGTGCGATCCCGACGGGCCCGACGGGGCAGACCAAGGTGCTGCTCGAGCACCTCGCCGATCTGCTCGCCCACGGTCATTACCGGATTGAGCGAGGTCATCGGTTCCTGGAAGATCATGCTGATCCGGTGCCCCCGCACCTGCCGCATCTGCTGCTCGGAGAGTGCCAGCAGATCCTGGCCGTCGAACCACACCTCGCCCGAAGTGATGCGCCCGGCCGGCCTTGGCACCAGTTGCAGCAGCGCCAGGGCGCTCATCGACTTGCCGCAGCCCGACTCGCCGAGCAGCGCGAAGGTCTCGCCGCGGCGGATGGCGAAGTCCACCCCGTCCACGGCACGCACGGCCTGGGGGCCCTGGCCGAACTGCACACGCAGATCGCGCACCCGCAACAGAATGTCGTCACCGCTCACGGGCTCTGCTCCCGCAGTCGGGGATCGAAGGCGTCGCGTACCGCATCGGCGAACAGGTTGGCCGAGAGCACCAGCGCGAACATGAACACGAAGGCCGCGGCCAATGACCACCACACGACCGGCTCCCGGGCCAGTTCCAGCCGGGCGCCGTTGATCATGTTGCCCCAGCTGATGGTGGACGGATCCACGCCGACGCCTACGTAGGAGAGCACGGCTTCGGCCAGCACCAGGCCGCTGAAATCGAGGACCACGATGATCAGCACGATGTGCAGCACGTTGGGCAGCACATGCCGGCCGAGGATGGTGAAATGGCCCACCCCGAAGGCCGTGGCCGCCTGGATATAGTCCATCTCCCGCAGCTTGAAGGTCTCGCCCCGCAGCAGCCGGCAGAGGTTGGTCCAGGAGGTGATGCCGAGAATCACGCACAGCGCCAGCAGGCGCAGATCGGCCCGGTCGGTGGCCGTCTCGAACAGATCCGGATGATTGGCGATGTAGACCTGTATGGAGAGCACCGCCGCGGCGATGAGCAGCACACCGGGAATGGAGCTGAGTGTGGTGTAGAGATACTGGATGATGTCGTCCACCCAGCCGCGGAAATACCCGGCCATGATCCCGAGCAGGATGGCGAAGGGCAGCATCACCAGGGTGGTGAGTGTGCCAATCACCAGGCCGGTGCGGATGCTCTTGATGGCCAGGTACAGCACGTCCTCGCCCACCTTGTCGGTACCGAACACGTGCCAGTGGCGGCTCCACAGGGCGGTCATGGCCATGAGCACCAGCAGGCTGCCGGCGGTGACGAGGATCGCCCGCCAGGGCACCTCGGTCCGGCCGTGGACGATACGCGTCAGCGCCGCGCGCCACGATGTCTGCCAGCGGCGGGACAGGATGGCGCCGAGCAGCAGCCAGACCAGCATTGTCAGTCCGACCCCGATGGCTGCCCCGGCAAGACCGCTGGCGAGAATGTCCCGGCCCCGTTGCGACGGATCGGTGAGATGGGCGCCACCGTGGCGCAGTCGTGGCCGGATGCGGCTCTGGGTTCCGTCGGGCAGGGTCACGGTCTCGCGGGCGAGCTGGGTCATGGCGAAGGGCGCCGAATAGGTCTTCTCGGTACCTTCGCGCAAGGTGCCCAGCAGTTCGTCGAGCAGGGTCACCACCTCCACCGAATACTGCACGCCCTGCTGGCCATCCACCATCGGCAGCGGCTTGCGATAGTGCACCGAATCGAGCAGCCCGGTGATCACGAAGGCCAGCAGGACGACCAGGGCGACCATGGCCCGCCGCTGGCGAAAGACCTCCACCCACGGCTGGCGCAGATGCTCGCGCCGGCGGATCCAGCCGCCCAGAAACAGGGCACCCGCCAGCAGCAGGAAGATCAGCCGGTCGGTCCACAGATAGACGGGCCTTACGCCGAACTGGGCCGGGAGTTGCCACCAGGCCAGCGCCAGTATCAGCACGGTGACGGCCGGCCAGAGCCAGAAGGGTCGGGATCGCTTCGCCATGCCCTATTCCAGCCTCACCCGCGGATCCACCAGCGTGTAGGAAATGTCGGTGAGTACCAGGCCCACGATGTACAGCACCGAACCCAGGAAGACCATGGCGCGCACGATGGCGAAGTCCTGGGCCTGAATGGCATCGATGGTGTAGCTGCCCAGGCCCGGGATGCCGAAGAAGGACTCCAGCAGCAGGCTGCCCATGAACAGCAGCGGAATGATCACCACCGCCCCGGTGAGAATGGGGATCATGGCGTTCTTGAGCACGTGCCGGAACAGCACCCGCAATTCCGACAGGCCCTTGGCCCGGGCAGTGCGCACGTAGTCCTTGTTGATCTCCTCGAGAAAGATGGTGCGGTACCAGCGGGTACCGGCACCGATCCCGCTGATGATGCCGATGACAATGGGCAGCACCAGAAACTTGAAGGCATTGGTGCCGCTGTCGTAACCGGAGATGGGCACCAGATGCAGCAGCTTGCCCACCATGTACTGGCCACCGATGATGTAGAACAGGGTGGAGATGGACATCAGGATCACGCACAGCACCACGCCCCACACGTCGATGTAGGTGGCGCGGAAGAAGGCCAGCAACATGGCGAAAGTGATGTTGACCAGGATGCCGAGCAGGAAGGTGGGAATGGCGATGGCCAGCGAGGGCCACATGCGCTGGCGAATGTCCCAGGCGATGTCGCGGCCGTCGTCGGCGCGGCCGAAGCGAAAGGCGAACAGGCTCACCGACTTTTCGAAGAAAATGGTCGCGGTGAAGCGCTGCAGCCCTTCGGCCCGCTCGTTGTAGAGCAGCGGCTTGTCGTAGCCCCGCTCCGCCTTCCACTTCTCGATGGCCTCCGGCGTGACCCGCTTCACGCCCAGGTGCATGCGGGCCATGTCGTCGGGGCTGTTGACCACGAAGAACAGCGTGAAGGTAAGCAGGTTCACCCCGATCAGGATCGGAATGGCGTACAGGACGCGGCGAACGATGTAGGCGAACATCAGTCCGCCTCCCGGGCCGAGGCCCGCTCCCGCCGCCGCCAGGCGAGCACGGCCGGGACCAGGCTGATCACGAACACTGCCAGCAATACCCACAGGGGCCACAGCACCGGCCGGTTCCATTCGGCGCGCAGCTTCTCGCGCAGTTGCGGATCGATGCGCCGGTACATGAGGGTGTTGTGGGCCATGAGATTGGGCTTGGCGTTGAAGTACCAGGCATGATGCAGGGTGAACTGGCGGGGATGGAAGCCCCAGATCCAGGGCGCGTCACGCCGGGCGATCTCGACCATGCGATCCACCAGCGCCTGGCGTTCGGGGCCATTGTCCATGTTCTTCATGCGCTCGAACAGGGCGTCGAACTCGGGGTTGGCGTAGTTGGCGGCATTCTCGCCGCCGCGCCTGACCTTGCCGTTGGGCCCGTAGAGCAGGAACAGGAAGTTCTCGGGATCGGGATAGTCGGCGTTCCAGCCCCACTGAAAGAGCTGGGCGTTGCCCTTGCGCATCTTCTCCTGGAAGCGGTTGTAGTCGGTATTGCGAATCACCAGTTGCAGATCGATCTTGCGAAACTGCTTGCGCAACCAGTCGAAGCGGGCCTTGTCCTCGGGCCCGCCGCCGGTCACGTCCAGATGGATGAGCAGCGGCTTGCCGGTCTTCGCGTCGCGTCCGTCGGGATAGCCGGCTGCGGCCAGCAGCCGTTTCGCCTCGGCGATCGGCTTGCGTCGGGCCCGGCCGTCCACCCAGTCATACACATAGGGGTTGATGCCCTCGCGCCCTTCCCGGTAACCGAAGATCCCGGGAGGAATGGGGCCCTGGGCGGGTATGCCGCGGCCGTTGGCAAAGATGGAGATGAACTCCTCGTAGTCCACGGCAATGGAGATGGCCCGGCGCAGCAGACGAGCCCGTTCGGAATCGCCGCCGACCACCGGATCGAGCATGTTGAAGCCCATGTAATAGATGGAGGCCTGCACCGCGGTCACCAGCCTGATGCCCTTGGCCTTCATCATCGGGGTCAGCTCCGCCTCGCCGCCCTGGGTGAACTGGATGGCCTGATCGAAACTGTCGGACGACACGCCGGAGACGTCGTAGTAGCCCTGCAGGAACTTGTTCCAGTAGGGAATGGACTCCTTCTCCAGGCTGTAGATCACCTTGTCGATGAACGGCAGGGGCTTGCCGGCGTCGTCCAGCCAGCCCTTCGCCCGGTCGCCCGGCTCGCCCTCGGTCGGATAGGTGGCGCCGTGGAAGTTGGGATTGCGCACCAGGACCATGCGCCGGTTGGGATTGTTCTCGGTGAGCATGTAGGCGCCGGTGCCTACCGGATACCAGTCCAGGGTCAGGTTGCGCTCGGCCATCCCCGGCTGGGCATAGAAGCGATCCGCCTCCCAGGGCATGGGCGCGAAGAAGGGCATGGCCAGCCAGTAGAGCAGTTGCGGATACTTGCCCTTGATGCGGATGCGGTAGGTGTAGCGATCGACGACGGACACGTCCTCAAGCGGGAACCGGCGCAGATCCAGCCAGTTGCCCTCGCCTGCCGTCTGTTGCGCATTCAAGGCCGCCGCGAGGGTACGCCCGTATTCGCCCAGGTGGGCCAGATAGTCCTCCATCAGGCTCTGGATGGGCGAATGGGTGCGCGGATGGGCCAGGCGCTTGATCTGGTAGACGTAGTCGGCCGCCACCAGCTCCCGGGTGCCGGTCTCGGGAAAGTCGGCCAGGGTGCGCACCCGGGCCAGATCGGCTTCGGTGAGGTTCAGGTAGCGGTAACGCCCCTGCCCGTCCCGCGCGAAGGCCGGATGGGGCTGATAGCGGATCCCGGGACGAATGCGGATGGTGTACTCGCTCCAGGCGATCCGATCGGCCGGGGCATCGTCGGGCAATCGCTCGCCCCGTGCATCGAAATAGGCCACCTCGGGCATGGCGGCGGCAGTCAGCGGTTCGAGATCGTAGGGGCGCTTGAGAAAGTGGTACTGCAGCGGCGGCTCGTAGATCTGGCCAAGGAAGACGTATTCGTTTGAGCTGTAGGAACGCACCGGATCCAGGTGCTTGGGCCGCTCGCTGAAGGAGGAATAGAGGATGTTCTGGCCACGCTGCGCGGCCGGATAGGGATTGTTCCAGGGTTGCGGACCGCAGGCGGCCAGCAGCGGCAACAGCAGGGCCAGCAGCCAGAATCGGTTTGCCTGCCCGGGACGATTGGGCTTCCGGGTTTGCCTGAACACCTTTGCTGCGCTTCTCCGTGACGGCGGTGGACGCCTCTTTTCGGACCGGGCGATTTACGCTAAGGTAGCGCTCATCCCGCCATTGTGGTGTGCCAGAGTACACGATTCCCCGCGCCCATCACAATGCCCCAACATGCCGTAACCACCTGATACCACAAGGACAAGAACATGGGTTTCCTGCAAGGCAAACGCGCACTCATCGTCGGACTCGCCAGCAACCGCTCCATCGCCTGGGGCATCGCCCAGGCCATGCGCCAGCAGGGTGCCGAGCTGGCCTTCACCTACCAGAACGAGAAGCTCGAGGGCCGCGTCGCCAAGATGGCCGCCGAGCTGGATTCGGAAATCGTCGTCCCCTGCGACGTCAGCTCCGATGAGCAGATCGAGGCGGTCTTCGAGAAGCTGGACGACTTCTGGGACGGCCTGGACATCATCGTCCACTCGGTGGCCTTCGCCCCGCGCGAAGCCCTGGAAGGCGACTATCTGGACAGTGTGACCCGCGAAGCGTTCAACATCGCCCACGAGATCTCGTCCTACAGCTTCGCCGCCCTGGCCAAGGCCGGGCGCAACATGATGGAAGGCCGCAACGGCGCCCTCCTCACCCTCAGCTACCTCGGCGCCGAGCGCGCCATGCCCAACTACAACGTCATGGGCCTGGCCAAGGCCAGTCTGGAGGCCAACGTGCGCTACATGGCCCAGAGCCTCGGTCCCGACGGCATCCGCGTCAACGCCATCTCCGCCGGCCCCATCAAGACCCTTGCCGCCGCCGGGATCAGCAATTTCCGCAAGATGCTCGACGAAGTGGAAAAGACCGCCCCCCTGCGCCGCAACGTCACCATCGAGGACGTCGGCAACGCCGCCGCCTTCCTGTGCTCCGATCTGGCCGCCGGCATCACCGGCGAGATCACCTATGTGGATTCGGGCTACAACATCATCGGCATGCGGCCGCTGGACGCGGAGTGACGCCGGGGCGTTGAGGCGCGTTTGACTTTCGCTGGAGCAATACGCTTCGCGATTGCACGCTACCTGCCTTATAAATCCAACGCAAAGACGCGAAGGCGCAGAGGTCGCAAAGTTCTTCGTTTCGGCAAGCCACCTGTAGGAGCGGCGCTCAGCCGCGATGATTATTTGGTTCGTTGCTGCGCGAATGCATCCTACTTATCGAAGCCGGCCTGCCGGTTTTCCTTGACCCTCGGCCCTCGGCTTTGGCATCCTGCGTCGCTCTACCTCCTGCATCCCTGCAGTCGTCGCCACTCGGGCCTGACTTCTTGCTGGTGCAATACGCTTCGCTATTGCACCCTACTCGTCGGAGCCGGGCACCCGGTTTTCCTCGTCCCTCGTCCCTCGCCACTCGGCCCTTTCATTTTCGAGAATCCCTTTCTCCCCTTCCGTTCGGGCGATGATGACGGCGCCGCAGGAATCGCTGAAGACGTTGACGGCAGTGCGGAACATGTCGAGGATGCGATCCACGGCGAGGATCAGGCCAAGGGCTTCGAGGGGCAGGCCGATGGTGCCGAGGATGATGGTGATGGCGACGAGGCTGGCGGCGGGGATGCCGGCGACGCCGATGGAGGTGAGCAG